>JAJZCD010000051.1 GCA_021851735.1 bacterium
ACCGCCGGCCGCGCTTATAGATTCGCTGGTACGGCGTATACGCTATTTGGCCTACCTTGACGATGGAACGCCGCAGTCTGAGAGCCGTCAGGAAAATGTCCGTGAGTTTATGGGTGTTGCGCAGAGTTACCAAGAGGTTGGCTTGGCGGGTTTTTTGGAGGAGATCGCACTTATTTCCGACCTGGATACCGCCGATTTGCATGGTAACGCGGTAACACTCATGACGCTCCATGCCGCTAAAGGCCTGGAGTTCCCGGTTGTGTTCATGACCGGTCTCGAGGAGACGATATTCCCCCATACCCGTGCACTGTACGCTCCGGATGACATGGAGGAAGAACGCCGGTTATGTTACGTTGGTATGACTCGTGCCCAGGAGGAGCTGTACATGATCTATGCCTCGTCGCGTATGCTGTATGGCGGCATGCAACATAATGTGCCAAGCCGTTTCTTAAGCGAAATTGATGCCGCCTACACTGAAGAAACTGCCGCAGGTATGAGCTTCGGATCGAATTTGGCAGGCAGTGGTCCGTACCAGCCGGCCAGCTACGATGACAGCCAATATGTGGCGCCCAGGCCGGCGGACAGCCAGGAACCACGGTATGTACCCGATTTCGCAATTGGCGACGGTGTGCGGCACCAGTTATTTGGAAATGGCACGATAGTGGAGCTCGAAGGTGAAACTGCTACGATCTATTTTCAAGGAAAGGGTCCCAAAAAGCTTAACATTTCATTTGCTCCGCTAGAAAAGCTATAGTAGAAGTGTATGCGGACACTATGGCGTCAGATTGGTACCTGCTTTTATTGGATGTTGTGGCCGGCGCTATACGTGTACTTGCGTAGTAGTGCCCGTACGCGGGTACTTGTTCTGGCAGAAGATCATGTGTTGCTCGTGCAAAGTTGGCTCGGTCCTACGAAGTGGCAGCTGACGGGTGGCGGCTTGCACCATAGGGAACAGCCTGAAGTCGGTGCGGTACGTGAGGTTGGCGAGGAGACGGGTGTACGAATTGACGTTACGCAGCTTCAGACGCTTGGCAGCGAGTGGTGTACGGATGGTGGTATTAAGGTGCATTATCACTTTTTCGTTGTACGTCTGGACAAACGAACGGCAATTCGTCGGCAGCCTGGCGAGATCGTTGCGGTGGCCTGGGTCCCACTGTCAGATTTGAAAACCGTACCGCACAAAACTGACGTTGTCCGGGCGTTAGAGCTTTTGGCTGCCAAGCACTGATTTTGCTATACTAGCTGTATTACCTCGGCTTGCACTGTCTCGATTTTTTGAAAACTGGCCGCGGTCTTACTTATGCGAAAATTTCGGAGAGTACTTACGCGTTCAAAACAAGCGCATGTCCGACGGATCCGCCGCTGGCGCAGGCATCCGCTCAGCTTGCCTGTGCTTGTATTCGTAGGCCTGCTGTTCGCGAGCGGCGCCGGGATATTTGGGTTGAGCGCGGTACATAAGCCGATCTCTTTTCATCCAGATACGAGCTACATCGCGATTATCTCGTACGACCACCAGATCCAGACGGTTCCTACTAAGGAGCCGACGGTCGGTGCACTCTTGAAGAAACTGAAGATTCGCATAAATCCGCGCGATAGAGTTGAGCCAAGCCGTAGTACGCGTATCTTGGAGGACAACTTCCGTATTAATATTTACCGTGCCGTGCCAGTCACGATAACCGACGGCGTTACGACAACGACGGCCTTCAGTGCTGCTGCGACACCGCGCAGCATAGTAACCGACGCCGGCGTCCCGCTCTATCCGGAAGATACAGTTACTGCCAGTCCGGCGGTTAATCTTGTGTCACAGCAGAGCTTGGGCGAGCGCATTGTTATTAACCGTGCGACCCCAATAACATTAAATGACTACGGCACGGAGCTGCCACTGCGTACCCACGCTAAGACGGTTGGCCAATTACTCTCTGACGAAGGTATCCATCTGCGTACGGCTGATACGGTTATCCCGAGTGTTGCGACATCAATTACACCGAATATGCAGGTAATCGTGAACCGTAAGGGAACTAAGATCGTAACAACAACACAAACCATACCAGCCCCTGTACAAACCGTACCCGATATGTCGTTGTCGTTCGGTACCAGCGCCGTACGACAGCAGGGTAGTAACGGTACGCGGGTGCTGACGTATCAGGTGAACACCGAGAACGGCAAAGCGGTGGGTCAAACATTGTTACAGTCTGTGGTTACCGTCCAGCCGGTACCGGAAATAATTGCCCGTGGTAAAGCCGTAAGCATCCCGGCAGACAAACAGGCAGTTATGGCTGAAGCTGGTATACCGGTGTATGACTACCCATACGTTAACTATATTGTAAGCCACGAATCCGGCTGGTGCCCGACCAAGTTACAGGGTGAGGTTGGATACTGCCCAGGGTACGCGCCGACGTTTTTCCCAGTTTACTTGGGGTACGGTCTGGTACAGGCTACGCCAGGTACGAAAATGGATACAGCCGGATCTGACTGGAGGACTAATCCCGTTACCCAGCTTCGCTGGGCTAGCAGCTATGCAATAGAGCGATATGGTAGCTGGGCAGGTGCCTATGACCATTGGTCGGCGTATCACAACTGGTAGCTCGTGTATAATGTGACCCGTATAGCAACTCAAGCTAGCTGTAGATGAGAGCTATCCATATATACCACCTATTGGCACTTGAGAGACATACAACACCATATGCAACCTATACCAAAGAAGTCGCTAGGGCAGCACTGGCTGCACGATAAACCGACGCTTGAAGCAATTTGTGACGCTGCCAGTGCACAGGCTGGCGACACTGTGCTGGAAGTTGGCCCGGGCTTGGGCACGTTGACACGTCGCCTACTAGCTCGTAACACCCACGTTACGGCAGTAGAGTATGACGAAACACTCGCTGTCAATTTGTCTAGCACTCTAGGCAATGATGTGGATGTGGTACATGAAGATATCTTGCGGTTTGACCTGACTACGATGCCGCCTGGTTACAAAGTTGTAGCGAATATCCCGTATTACCTTACGAGCAATCTTATCCGGGTGCTCTGCGAGAGCACTAACCCCTTTAGCGTGGCTGCCATACTTATCCAAAAAGAGGTGGCAGAGCGTGCGGCGGCCCAACCTGGCCAGATGTCGCTCTTGAGTGTTAGCGCCCAGTTCTACTGTGATGTGTCGTTAGGCATAACCGTACCTGCTGAACTGTTCACACCACCACCTAAGGTCGATAGCCAAGTACTGGTGCTCACGTATCGCCAAAAGCCGTTATATGAGCATGTTGATACGAAACAATTCTTTCGTGTCGTCAAAGCCGGCTTCAGTCAAAAACGTAAAACGTTACTCAATAGCTTGAGCGGCGGTTTGGCAATATCTAAAGACCAGGCCCGTGTGTTGCTTACGACTGCCCATATCCCTGAAAACACCCGCGCTCAAACCTTGTCGCTGGATGACTGGCACGCTTTGTATACAGCGTCACAGCAATGACGTACTGTGCCTGGATCTAGAGGCGTAAGTGGACGAAATGCTTGTCGTTATGCTATAATAACAGTTGTAAGAAAGTTATATACATCTTACGATCTTTTTCAGTGTACGCACGTACACGTCAGGTTGTATGACTTAAGATGTGAGAGCATCTAGTCTACGATCGTCGATATGGGGCTGAATGTTAAGCTCGACGTTGGTACGTTACGGTTAGATCAGCAGGTCGCTTGTCAGCGTTATAGGCACAATCAATAGATGCAAATAAGCCATCTTTGGCTAGCTTCATGGACAAATTCCGCGGATTACGCGATTTTGCTCCAGTAGCAGCCTAATTCAGAATTTTTGATTCTGAAAATGCCTTGCACGATGCCAGATAGTGTAATCGCGTTTCATATTTCTGGACGCTCAAGCTCGACTATCCAGCTTGCTTGCTAAGACTAGGATTGCTCATGTGGATTGTTCGTTTGTTTTTAAACCCACATGCTAAGACATTAAAGCAAACTATGCCTGTAGACGACTAACTAGAACGCCGACGGACCCGGGGGCAGTACCCGGCAGCTCCACCATATTGCTAAAATTGGCCTCAGTGAGGTCTTTTTTCATTCTAGCGCCTGGAAACCCCGGACTTCAGTCCTAATCCTTACCCACATCTAGCACATCCAGCTACACTGCCAGGGCAGGAACGTAAAAACGCAGTAAAAATAAAAAGGACCAAACATGCAACCGCACGCAGATACGTGGGCTGCCCAGCAGTTCAGCA
>JAJZCD010000017.1 GCA_021851735.1 bacterium
TGTGCCGGCAATACTGCCGCCAAGATGGTACTAGTAAGTGTTAGTAAGCAACACATGTGGGCCTGCCAGGGGGGCACTATTGTCGAGCAAAGTGCTGTTACGACTGGCGCTCTCGATGTCCCAAATGGTGTCAATGACGCTACGCCAATCGGTACGTGGCATGTGTATGAGAAGTTTCGTAATTTATACTTGAAGGGCAGTGACAAAAACGGAGCATGGAACGATTATGTGCAGTACTGGATGCCATTTGACTCTGCAGTGGGATTCCATGATGCCGATTGGCAGACGTTCCCGTTTGGCGGCAGCCAGTACAAAACGCAAGGCTCGCATGGTTGTGTCCAATTACCGACTGCGACTGCGGCATGGCTGTATGGCTGGGCACCGATTGGTACCGAAGTAGTCGTCAAGGCGTAGTAGTCCCTTACCACCTTTATCTGGCTGGGACGCTGAGCGGCAGATGGATGCTTAGTAGCAATCGTTTGGTGACGTGATGATACAATAGTGCATATGGTAATCGCGGTGATTGTCCTGGGGTGTGTGGTGCTTGTACTGCTTGGGTTAGTTTTGCGCGGCCAAAAGATGGTATCGCCAGAGACAAGTGGGACGCTATTACTCAAGGAAGACTTAAAAACACTTAGCGATGATATTGCCAAGCTCAAAGATGGCATGCAGCATCAGATTAGTGATCGACTTGACAAGAACCAGGAGCTGATGCGCGACTCGATGCAAAAACAGTTTGCTGCTAGTAGTAAGATAATTGCTGAAGTTACTGAACGTTTGACTAAGCTTGATGACACTAACAAGCGCGTGGTGGACGTTGCTAGCGAGCTTAAGCTACTTCAAAACGTACTGCAGAATCCCAAGCAACGTGGGGTGCTTGGCGAATATTACTTAGACCAGGTACTAAAAAATGTCTTGCCGCCGGACCGGTATAAGCTGCAATACAGCATTGGCAAGACTGAGGACGGCGCGGAGCTTATCTGCGATGCAGTCGTAATACTTGATAAGGGCAAAGTGCTACCGGTAGACAGTAAGTTTTCTCTCGAAAATTACAACCGGCTACTCGATGCCAACGATAAAACCGAGCGTGAGGCGCTGGCGCGTGCCTTCAGGGCTGACCTAAAAGGGCGCATCGACGAAACGGCTAAGTATATTCGACCAAAAGACGGGACTATGGATTACGCATTTATGTTCATTCCCAGTGAAGCTATTTACTACGATTTGCTTATAAACAAGGTTGGTACAACGAGTGCATCGGCTCGCGATATGATTGAGTATGCGTACCAAGAAAAGAGTGTCATAATTGTTAGCCCTACGACATTTATGGCATACCTCCAAACAGTGATGCAGGGGCTGCGGGCATTGCAAATTGAAGAACAAGCCAAAGATATTCAGATACGGGTCGGTGAGCTTGGCAGGCATATAGCAATGTATGAAGGACTCATGCAAAAGCTCGGAGGTTCACTGGGAACGACCGTCAATCATTTTAATAATGCTCACAAAGAGCTTAAAAAAATAGATAAGGATGTGGTGAAGATTGCCGATACGGCGCCGAGCGTTGAGCCGATCCTGCTCGACAGGCCGCAGCAGGAAATATAGCGCATACTACGCTTGCTGTAGCGCACTTGTCATGGGCGTAGTGTGAGGGACAGATTTTTTGCTCTCTGACGTAGCTATTCTTTGGTGCATGAGGTCAATTGTAAGTGCGGCGGTCCACGAGAAATTGTCTGCACCAAGCGGTTCTGCCGTGTTTGAATCAAAGTATTCTGCGAAGCCGCTTTTTTCGACCATTTCCAAGCTGGTTTCGATGAGCGCATCAGCATGTTCATGATAGCCGTAGCGCCGTAGCCCGTCTATGATCAACCAGTTAGTGTTTAGCCAGGTCGGGCCCTGCCAGTATCTATCAGGGTCAAAATTGGGGCTATCGAGCGGCACGCTCGGCACCGGATACGCTGGGCCAAATTTCTGGTCATTCTCCAATTGTCGTACCAATATCTCGGCGTGCTCTTGGCTGATCGTACCGGCGTAGAGCGGCATCAGCGAGGCAATGCTCTCGATCTTAAGCGGACGATGTGTGATAAAGTCGCGTGACCAATATGTATGAGCCTGTTCATCCCATAGCTTTTCTAGGGATTGCGCTGATTTTTGCATATTAGCAAGCAAGTCTTCGGGCAGTTTGTACCGTGCAGTTTTAGCAATTTCTTGAAGCCTTGTATTGGCCCGAATAAATATGCAGTTAAATGTTAGGTCCTGTATAGCGAACAAGCCGTGGCGTAGTACTCTTTCAGTGTCATACGCCTTACGTCGCAGCCGGCGCTGTGCATCGTATAAACTGAGGACTTCGAGGGTAGAAAAGCGTTGTCCAGGTGGGGCATAATGAAGGTCGCGGCGGAACATACCAATGAGCGTGTCGGTATGCGTGGCGCGAATGCCACGGATCCACCATGGCATGAGGTGGTCATGAAGCTCTGCCATCCATGGGGGTGTGCTGTCCAAACCAGTCTCCCACGGGTGGACTTGTAGTGTAAGTCCTTCTTGGTGCGGATCACGTTCATTGTAGAACCATTGGTGGTATGCAGTTAGCCCGGGTAGGATTTGTTTGTACCAATTGCGGCGTTCTGCAATGTTCAGGCACTGGCCGACTTGCCACACGGCCTCAGCGAGCATGGGTGGCTGTGTGATACCGCTGGTGGCAATACGGTCTGGCGAGCTTGGGTTAACCCAGCTGCACCATAATCCTCGGTCGCGCTGGTACTCCGGGCTATCGTTAAAAATAACGTGCGGAAACATGCCGTTGCTCCATTGGCCGCGTAGAAGCGACAACAGCTCAGTGCAGGCGCGGTCCGCATTTCCCCAACGCAGTCCAATAGCTATAAAACAACTGTCCCATAGCCATTGATGCGGGTAGAGATTTTCGGCTGGTATGGTGTAGCCGTTCCGGTCGTTTTGCTTGAGTATTGCCGTGGCCTGCTTGGAAATGCCCGGCTTTGTAGTTTTTGGTGTATCGCTCATGCCTTTAGTATACTGTACGGCTCGTTATAGTACAGCGCTAGACGACGATGGACTACTACTGCGTGAGTATTCTTTTGCCATTGCAGAATATACGGGCAATCTTTATGCTTATGTAAGAATAGTACATAGCGTAAGGGGTATATATGGTGGTACGGACAATGAACGGCAAGGGATTCGGTATGCTTGGTGTATTGCTTGTTATTATTGTTTTGGTAATTGTTAGTGGGGTGGGGGTGTACGTGTATCGCGTACAGCGTACGTCAAAGTCCGCCGTGAACAGTGTGCCACCTACGAACCCTACGCAAGCAGCGAAGAGTAGTACCAATGCTGTGTCTGCGACTGTAACTCCGGTCAGTGTATATGCTGGGTGGAAGACAGCGACGCTTCAATATGAAAAAATCGCATTTAAGTACCCAGCTAGTTGGAAACTTGTCAATACATCCTACGCCATAGGTTCAGAGCAGGACTTGTATGCTGAGCCAGGCATTGATACGGTATCTTTGACTACTCCCAATGGCGAAGAGCTAAGCCTACAAACTGGTGTAACGGGTACTGGGGCGCCAACGTTGACACAATTAGCATCAATGCCAATAAGCGTTTTCGGAGATAATTACTTTCTTTCTACGTTTACAGCTAATGGCAGTGCTGCTAACACTGCATCAATTTTGGCTTGCGTCAGTTTGAACCCCTCTGAGATGGTTGCAATACAGAGTAAGAACATCGTCCTCGGCGCGGGTGCTATTAACAGCCAAACCCCTAAAAATAGGTTCTGTTTTATGCCGCAGCCCACCAAAGGCGTGGGCGTGAACGAGACGGCGGCCGCTCTTCAGGGTGACAAAAATTTCGTGACGGCAAAGTTAGTGCTTGAGTCGATGAAGTATCTATAGAGCGTTGTATCATAATCTTCAACCGTTCAACCCCCCCACCATTACGGTCACGGATAGGTATGACCAGTAACGTCTCACGAAAAACATTGTATTAGAATGCAGCGCGCATCTTTGCATGCTAATGTGACAGGAATCTATGCTGTAAGTGCTTTCGAGAATCGCTTAACGATAGTTTGTGAAGTCGAGTGGATAATCAAAGTCTTGGCCACGCAGAAGCTGCATAACGGCCTGTAAATCGTCTTTGCTGCTACTCATAACACGTACCGCTTCGCCTTGGATCTGTGTCTTAATTTTAGGGAAACGATCGCGGATCAACTTTGTAAGCTGCTTAGCTTTTTCTTGGTCAAGGCCTTGCTTGAAGGGTACATCCTTAGTGGTCTTCAAGTTGCTTTCTACCATGTCTTTTGATGTGTCGAGTACCTTTTGGCTCTGGCCGCGTGCGCCTAGTTTTTTTCGAACGATGTCGAGTATGGCATCGATTTGCCAATCGCCGTTGCCGGTTACACGTATCCCTTTTTTGTCGTCAAGCCATGCTATGGCTGCGGGAGTGCCTTTAAAATCGTAGCGGCTCTCAATCTCACGCTGGGTTTGGTCATACACGTTTATAATCTCTGCTTTGTCGTAATCAGAAACAACATCAAAACTAAAGTTTGCCATACGACAATTATAATACGTGCCGGCAATTTATCCAGGTACACATGCCCTCAGGTTACATGCAGGATTCACTGTAAACTTTACACCAAACTTTAAGCTACGTTATACTTGTAACTATAAAAATTAACATAAGGACTTTGTACATGAAACACATAACAAAGCAGCTAGGCTACACACTAGTGTCTGTAGTCGCGGTGCTCGGCTTGACCGCACTACCCGTTAGTGCAATGCCTGGCAATGGTCGCGTAGCGGCACTTAGTGCTGGAGCTGGGGCTAGTGCCGGTGCTGGCCAATCAAGGGTGGCCGTAGGTGCTCAAGGTAGCGCAGCAGCAGTAAATACTCGTATAAGCACGCTACAGAACCAGGCAAAGGGTCTCTTGCAGACTGCGCGAAAAACTGGTACGGTGCACAGCCAGGCGGCTCGTCAAAAGGCATGTGAGATGCGCCAAAAAGGTGTTGACACAATCACGAATAATTTTGCCACCTCAGCGCAGACGCACCTTAACGTCTTCACAAGTATCTTCACTAAGTTACAGACGTTCTATACGAGCAAGCAGCTAAATGTCACTGGGTACAGTGCGTTAGTCGCTACGGCAACAGCTGACCAAACTGCAGCACAAACTGCCGTGAGCGCTTTGAAATCGCTTGACGTGCAAATTAATTGTAGCCAACCCGATCCTGCTAGTGCGGTTGCAACTATACAGCAGGCTGCGTCTGGGGCGCGAACTGCTTTGCACGCCTACCTAGTATCACTTAAGAATCTCGTTGTAGCCCTCAAGGGTGCGTCTACGGCTCAACACACAACAGCAAGTACTACGACTAACGCTAATGGCAGTACTGCTACTAGCAGCACCGCTAGCACCACAAGCACAGGAGGTACCAAGCAATGATCCGACTCAACCAATCCGGCTCACATGTTATTGGGGTCGCGCTATTAGTGCTCGCATTGGGTGTCGTAGGTTTTGCCGGCTATAAAGTGATACAGGCACACAATAATACAACTACGACTAGCCAACCCTCTACGACAACCACGGCTACAGTAACGGTTCCGAAAACCATTACGAATGCCGCCGACCTCCAAAAGGTTGACCAATTCCTCACCCAGGCTTCTGCTCAACTCAATACTAATCTAAATAGTAGTAGTCTGAACACTGACTTGAATAGCATGCTTTGATATAAGACGCTACACAGGTGTACGTAGGCTTTTATGGCCAGGCAACTCCCCAGCTACTACGGTAGACTGGGGGGTTGTCGTTAGAGCCGGCTATTTGTATGACAATTGGTGTGGTGAAGCAGGTAATCTTGTAAAAATCCAATACGAAGGCTATTACTTCGTTCTCACCTCTGGTACAATTTGAAGAATGAACTATCAAAACCCAACAGTCCAGGAAGCTGCTGATGTCCTGAGAGCCAGATTTGATACGCTTGAACATAAAGCAGATATTTTAAAAGCTGTTGAACTAAAGGCATTGTATACGCAGATTCCGCATATGCCAGCTGAGGAAAGAAGTGGCTTTGGTAAGGAAGTTAATCAGCTTCGTGACGAGCTGCAACAATTGATTGATACGTCAACTAGTCAGGCTGACGCGTTGCCGCCCATAGATGTAACTGCACCATTTGATATCAATGCTCCTGTTGCTATGCGACCGCGTTTGTTGTCTAGTGAAGCCGGAAATGTTCACCCGCTGATGTCTGAGCTTGCGCAGGTACTCGATATCTTCTATCGTATGGGCTTTAACGCCGTGGAATCGCGCGAAATCGATGACGACTATCATATGTTCGGCGCACTCAACTTCCCCGAAGGCCATCCGGCGCGAGATGACTATGATACGTTCATGACTGTTGAGGCAGATAAAAATGGCAAACCGCTGATCGCTCCGGCGCACACCAGTACCATGCAGAATCGGGTGTTACGACAGTATGCTGCTAACCTTAAAAAGGGTGAACCAATCGCGGTGCTCTTACCGGGTAGGGTCTTTCGTAATGAAGACTTGGATGCACGGCACGAGCACACGTTTTACCAGTTTGAGGGTGTGTATGTCGATAAGGGTATTCATGCTGGAAACTTGCTGGCTACATTTAAACGGTTCCTGAGCGAGTATTACCAGCAGGATATTGAAATCAAGAGCCAGCCGTTCTACTTCCCGTTCACTGAGCCAAGCTTTGAATTAGCACTGAGCTGCCCATTTTGTAAAAAACAGGGATGTCATATATGTAGTGGTACCGGATGGATTGAACTGCTGGGCATGGGTATGATCCATCCAAATGTGCTTCGTGAAGGCGGCATAGACCCTGAAATATATACCGGATTTGCGTGGGGCTGCGGCTTGGAACGTTTGGTAATGATGAAGTATGGTATTGAAGATATCCGACACTTTGAATCGGGCAAGCTAGACTTTTTGAGGCAATTTGTATGAAGAATTTACAGCAACTGACGGAACAGGCTGAGGCGATCAGGCTAAAATATGAAGACGTAGATGCCAAGAACGGCAGAGCGCCGTGGGGTATCCGTGACTATGCCATGGGGTTCGTGGGTGATGTTGGCAAATTGCAAAAGCTTATCATGGCTAAAGAAAACTTGCGTGAACTTACGGGTATTGACGATATTGATGCTGCTTTGAGCCATGAACTGGCTGACTGCTTGTGGAGTACGTTAGTCCTCGCGGCGCACTATAAGCTTGATCTTGAGAAAGAATTTGCAAAAACCATGGACGTCATATCTGGGCGTATTGCAAAGGAGTATTCATGAAGATAGGTCTGAATGAAATCAGGTTTACTAACCAGCGCAATCAATCAGCAGGTGACCCGGCGCCGGAAGGTGTTGATACCCTAATCGAAAATATTGGTGCGCAACTTGGAGCGATCGAGGAGGTCATTGACGTTGGGTCAAAATACCAGGGCATACTGGTTATTAGAGTTGTATCTTGTGTTGACCATCCAAATGCCGATCGTCTCCATCTTTGCACTGTAGACGATGGTGGCAAAGCAGCTGGTGTAGAACGTGACGATAAGGGATACGTACAAGTGGTGTGTGGCGCGCCAAATGTCCATGAAGGCATGCTTGCTGTCTGGCTGCCGCCGGGGTCGGTTGTGCCGAGTACAGTTGGCAAAGATCCGTTTGTGCTCGAAGCTCGTAAGCTGCGCGGAGTTGTAAGCAATGGCATGCTGGCCAGCCCTAAAGAGCTAGCAATTGGCGATAGCCACGAAGGTATCTTGGAAGTAGATAAAGATGTGGCACCGGGCACTAGTTTTGCCAAGGCGTACGGTCTGGATGGTGAAGTAATCATTGACATTGAAAATAAAATGTTCACGCATCGCCCGGATTGCTTTGGATCCTTAGGTGTAGCTCGTGAGCTTGAAGGTATTCAGCACCGCGCATATAAAAGCCCGTCTTGGTACACCCTGTCACCCGAATTTCCTAAAACAGAAGCAGAGCCTTTGTCACTGCAAATACGTAATGAGCTTCCTGAGCTAGTGCCACGCTTTACGGCAATAACTATGCGTGATGTGGAGGTCAAAGAGAGCCCGGTTTGGTTACAAATCTTCCTGTCGCAAATGGGTATGCGTCCGATTAACAATATTGTCGACTACACAAACTACTTTATGCTGGTAACGGGCCAGCCACTGCATGCGTATGATTATGATAAGGTTAGGGCGCAAGACACAAATGCCGATCATGCGACAATAGTTATCCGTAACCCAAAACAAGATGAGAAACTATTGCTTCTCAATGGTAAGGAAGTTGTACCACGAAGCGAAGCGATCATGATTGCTACTCGCGACAAACTTATCGGGATTGGTGGCGTGATGGGTGGTGGTGACACTGAAGTTGACGAAAACACGAAGAATATTATCATTGAGTGCGCGACGTTTGATATGTATTCAATACGACGCACCTCAATGACACATGGCTTATTCACTGACGCCGTTACGCGGTTCAATAAAGGTCAGAGTCCACTGCAGAATCTAGCAGTGCTCGCTGCGATCGTAGATGAAATTCGTACATTTGCAGGAGGCAAAGTAGCCAGCACGCTTATTGACGATAACCATCTACCGGCAGCTGTACTAGAACGTGGGTCAATCCATGAGCCGGTTACCATTTCGGCAAAGTTCATAAATGCTCGGCTCGGTCTTAGCTTATCTGCGGATGAAGTAGCGCAGTTGTTAGAAAATGTGGAGTTCATTGTGCAACGACAGGGAGATGAGCTGACCATCACTGCACCATTCTGGCGTACCGATATTGAGATAAAAGAGGATATCGTTGAAGAGGTTGGCCGTCTATACGGTTATGACAAATTGCCGCTAGAACTACCGAGGCGTACCATAGCTCCTGCCACGAAAAATGCGACGTTGGAATTAAAACAGAGCGTCCGTACATATCTCGCTAAAGCTGGTGCTAACGAGGTGCTTACATATAGTTTCGTGCACGGCGATTTGCTAAGAAAGGTTGGCCAGAATCCGGATGAAGCGTTTCAGGTGGGTAATGCACTGAGTCCCGATCTGCAATACTACAGGTTAAGTATTATTCCAAGCCTGCTCGATAAAGTGCATATGAACATTAAAGCTGGGTACGATACATTCGCATTGTTCGAGCTGGGCAAGGCACATCATAAAACGTTACTATCCACGAGTAAGGACGTAAACGACGGTGATCTACCGATTGAACTCGAGCGCTTGTCGTTTGTATTTGCGGCAAATAGCAAAGCTGCTAAAGCATATTCGGGCGCCGCATACTATGAGGCTCGTAAGTACCTAACGGGCTTACTGGCTGAGTTGGGTATGGCAGATAGTGTGACGTTTGAACCTTTACAACGTGACCAGTATGTTGGAGGAACGCAAGCCATGATCCCGTATTACACGCCAGGTCGTTCCGCTGCAGTCTTGTTCGGTGACACGGTTCTTGGAGAAATTGGCGAGTTTACAACAGCCGTCCATAAGAACTTGAAGCTTCCGGAGTTTTGTGCAGGGTTTGAACTGGACGTAGGCCTGCTTGCGTTACACGAGGGAGCGAGCCGTCCTTATGCTGCTGTGTCTCGATTCCCGAAAGTTACGCAAGACATTACATTTAGAGTTCCTGCCGATTTAGCGTATCAAAAACTGTACAGCTTCGTGACAGGAGAGTTAGACAAGATGGATCTCAAACGGGCGAGATTTACGGTATTTCCGCTTGATATCTACCAACGCCAAGATGATCATGCACATAAGCAAGTTACACTGCGACTAGAGATTGCAAGTTATGAACGGACACTGACAGACACCGAAGTAAGCGAGCTACTACATGCTGTCGCTAATAGCGCGCAAGATAAACTTAAAGCTGTGCGGGTGTAGGTAATCGTACTGTAAAGACCTACGGCTCATAGTACTGTATCTCATGCTAGTATTGCTAGTACAGACAGACGTTATTGCTTGATGAGGAAGCGTTGAGATTGTTCTCCGCTTCCGATAGAGGTGGAATGGATAACTCCACCAGAAGTGTGTGCGTTTCGCATGCGTTACGTACCACACTTCTTGGGCGTGTCTTTACATTGTCCCCGATGACCCGGTGATAGAGACACGTCCCGCCACGGGGGCCGGTTGTGCGTTTTGTTGCGTGGTAATATCTTCCCTGTACTACGCTACATGCGAGTAAATGCCACCGGCCCCCGATTGGTGGCTTATTGTACGCTCCGTATAACCGTACGTGGTTACACTTGCATACATAACATATACCACGCGCCTTCACATAACGATCTGTCTTTTCCCAGAGGTCATTCATAGTAATGCGTGAGTGACTTGTGGGATGTGCGATACTATCTGTACAATGGTAGGTGATGAAGAGCGTATGGCGTATTATTCGCTTTACTGGTAGTTTGTGGCGTTACTACGTAAGCGTATCGATAATTACTATATTGGTAGCGGCTACGAGCCAGCTGGTGCCGATTATAACCAAAGCTGTTATTGACGATATCACAAAAGCAGCTGGCGGCGGGCACGTCGACGTTACTCGCATTGCTATGCTTGCGGCGCTTATCTTTGTTGTTGATTTAGGTCAGACTGCGTTTACTAACATAGGAGGCTACCTAGGTGACGTATTGAGCGCGAAGCAACGTCGTTTGCTTAGTACGCGGTACTACGATCACGTTATGAGCCTACCTCAGCGTTATTTCGATACTGAACTGACGGGCACTATTATCAACAGAATGAACCGTGGCATCACCCAAATCACGCAATATACGCAGACGTTTAGTAATAACTTTCTTCAATTCTTGTTCAGCACCGTATTTACGCTAGCCGTGGTTGCATACTACTCGTGGCCGGTAGCTGTCATGCTATTTAGCTTATATCCAATTTATATTTGGTTGACGACGCTGAGCAATGAGAAATGGCAAAATTATCAGAAGGAGATTAACAGCGACAGTGACATCGCAAGTGGTAGGTTTGCAGAGGCTGTCAGCCAGGTTCGTGTAGTAAAAAGCTTTGTACAAGAAGCATTTGAACTCAAATTGTTTGATAGGTTGCAGCGTAAGATCGTGCGCACGACTCGTCCCCAGAGCCGCCATTGGCACAAGCATGATACGTTGCGGCGTAGTGTGTTGGCAATTATGAACTTCGCATTGTATGCCTTCATATTTATTCAGACCGCCCGGGGTCACTATACCATTGGTACGATGGTACTGCTCATTCAGTACGTGCAAATGTATCGTATCCCCTTGTTCTCAATTAGCTTTTTGGTCAGTCAAACACAGCGAGCGATTGCTAATAGCAAAGACTATTTCGCTGTAATGGATGAAGTGCCGGAGATTCGAGACCGGCAATCCGCCAAGCCACTTAAGGTGTCTAAGGGCGTGATCAAATTTGATGCTGTTGATTTCCGCTATGATCGCAGCGTACCGGTACTGACTGGCCTTTCCTTTACGATTGCTTCGGATAGTAAATTGGCTTTGGTAGGCGAGAGCGGACAAGGAAAAACAACGATCACAAGCCTGCTGTTGCGTCTGTATGAAGTGGACAAAGGGTCTATAACTATTGACGGACAGAATATTAACGATGTGCAGCAGGCGTCACTGCGCGATCAGATTGCCGTAGTTTTCCAGGAGCCGGCGCTATTCAGTGGTACTATTCGAGAGAATATTGCCTACGCGAGGCCAAGTGCAAGTACTGAGGAAATTGAGGCCGCCGCCAAAGCGGCCAATGCGCACGAATTTATTACCGGCTTTGAGCATGGGTATAACAGTATGATTGGCGAGCGCGGACTGCGTCTGAGTGGTGGCCAAAAACAGCGGGTTGCTATTGCTCGGGCGCTACTCAAGGACGCCCCCATACTTATTTTAGATGAAGCAACGAGCAGTCTGGACACCAAGAGCGAGCGGCAGGTACAGCAAGCTTTGGAACGGCTTATGAAAGGCCGAACTACACTTATCATTGCGCACCGTTTGAGTACTATCCAATCGGTCGATCAGATAGTTACACTCGTTAATGGTACGATAGATGAAGTTGGTTCGCCTGATGAGCTGGCTACGAGTGGTGGTATCTACTCAAGGTTGCTACAGCTACAGCAGGCACATACCAGGGACAGCCAGGAAAAATTACAAGCATACGAAATGACGGAGGCGTAGACTATGAGAAAAAGACAATTGGTACGCGGTATCATATTCAACGGCGATAAGGTACTCGCTATGAAGCGTAACAGATTTGGTGACCAGTATTACACCCTGATAGGTGGTGGCATTAAAATTGGTGAGGATTTAGAAACGGCATTACGTCGTGAATTGCAGGAAGAGACTGGCTTAGAGGTTGGAGCTATGCGACAAGTATTTGTGGAAGACGCTGGCGATTTCTATGGAGTGCAACACATATTCTTATGTGAGTATACAGGAGGTGATCCGGCACTTGCTCCCGATAGTGATGAAGCTCTTATCGGCGCGACAACGGGGCAGAACACCTATGAGCCTGTTTGGTTACCGTTGCGTGATATAGTAAACGTCAAATTTCGATCACTGTCGGTTGCCGAAGCGATACTCGAGGGAGCCCGTAATGGATTCCCCGAAACGCCGCAGGTACTTGTATTCAAGCCTGAACGTGTGGCAAGATAGAGAACATACATAAGTGAAGGGAACTATAGCGTATGACGCGTGTGCATGAACGTTTTTTTGCAGGTTTTGGGGCATTTTTATTTTTAGCGAGCGCTTGCACGCTGACGATCTATGTCATTATGCAGTCGAGCTCAAGCAGTAATACGGCAAATAGCACGGCACAGCAACCGCCAGCCTGTTCGGATAGCCAAACCGAACCAACGCTTGCCGCACCGTCCGCGTATGTACCCACGGGGCCGATTAATAGCCTACAGGTAACTGATCTGACGAACGGTACTGGTCCGGCCGCAAAAGATGGCGACTGTCTCGTTGTAAAATACTACGGTACATTGGCAACGAACGGCAAAGTATTCGATCAGAACTTTAATCAACCTACTGCCTTCGCGTTTACCCTTGGGAAGGGGCAGGTAATACAAGGATGGGACAAAGGACTGGTGGGTATGAAAGTTGGCGGCACGCGCCGCTTGGTAATCCCAGCCGCACAGGCCTATGGTAGCCAGTCGCCGAGCTCCGCTATTCCTGCTAATTCAAACCTAGTGTTTGTGGTTAAGTTGTTAAGGATCCAGTAGCTTGGAATGTGTACGAAGGCGCGTAGTGTCTACCGCTTGTCAGGTTACACTTCAAGTAGTAATGAAAGGATAGTACAATATGCAAGACTTTACTCCCGTCGATACAGTGCCCGATCTACAGACTGAGGATCTTGTAGAAGGTACTGGTGATACCGTAGAAGCAACTGACACTGTTACATGTCACTATACGGGTGCGCTAGCTAAGACTGGAACCGTATTCCAGAGCTCACATGACTTCGGTAAACCTATTAGTTTTCCTTTGAGCGGTGTAATCGCAGGGTGGACTCAGGGCGTACCGGGTATGAAAGTTGGCGGCACGCGCCGCTTGCTTATACCAGCCGCCATGGCATACGGTGATCGGCCGCCGTATGGTTCTGGCATCCCGGCTGGAGCTGATTTGGTATTCGACATTGAGCTCGTCGGCATAGAGGGCAAATAAACGCTGATTTGAACTACCGTATAGCTTGTACTACGAGCCTAGCCTTACGTGTACAGGAGCGGTATGTACTAAAAAACACTACATATAGCGCCCTTGACTATAGTGCTTACGCTAGCATATACTAGTACATGACTTGAGGCGACTAACACAAAAAACGCCGCTAAAGCCAAAATAAAATCTGTGGAGGTATATAAGGATGGTTAAAAACATCACTATTTTTACGACGTCAACGTGTGCATATTGCCCGATGGTTAAGAAGTATCTAGGCGCTAAAGGACTTGCATATGATGAGGTTAATCTTGATCAGAATCCTGAGCGTCAGCAGGAAGCATTAGCGTTGTCCGGCGCCCTTACTGTTCCCGTCACAGTAGTGACTAAACACGATGATAGCAGGGAAATAGTAGTAGGGTACAACTTGGCCAAGCTAGCACCCGCCGTTGCATAAATTATTAAACGTGCAATGCAAGGGCACGGATATATACGTCCGTGCGAACATTGAGCAGCACTACAGGAACTGAGAAGGTAGGAATGAGTATGTCTTCTGATACAAAAGTAACACCGAAGCACGACGTAATTATTGTCGGTGCGGGGCCGGCCGCACTAAGTGCGGCTATATATACAACCCGAGAAGATATTGATACGGTACTATTCGAACGAGCCGTACCAGGTGGATTGGCGGCCGTTACCGACTGGGTAGATAACTATCCTGGGTTTCCAGACGGGATTGCCGGGCTTGATCTTGGTAGTAACTTACAAAAGCAGGCCGAGCGATTTGGCGCAGTCATTGAACTTGGCGAAGTACTGAGTGTTAAGGATGAGGGCGCATGGAAGCGTCTGAAGACAACGAACGGTGATATGTTGGCGCGGGCTGTATTGATTGCAACCGGAAGCGACTACAAAAAAATTGGCGTACCCGGTGAAGCTGAATACTACGCGCGCGGCGTACACTATTGCGCAACCTGCGACGGTGCCTTTTATCGAGATCGTAAGCTGGTCGTAGTGGGTGGCGGAAACTCAGCCATACAGGAAGCTATGTTCCTAACCCGTTTTGCAAGCCATATTGATTTGCTTGTCCGGAGCACCGTTAAAGCAAGTGACGTTTTGCAGCATGAACTGCAGAAATATATAGACAATGGCAAAATAACCGTACATCTCGGCACAACTACCGATGAAATTGTTGGCGAGAACAATGAGGTGGTTAAGGTAACCGGTACTAAAGACGGCGAAAAGGTAGAGTTCCCGACTAACGGGGTATTTATATTCGTAGGGCTAAAACCCAATAGTGAGTTCTTGGCTGGCAGTGGTGTGGAACTTGACCATTTACATCTGGTACGTTCGGACGAAAACTTGCAGACTAACATACCAGGGGTGTTTGTAGCAGGCGATATTCGCAGCGGGGCAACTATGCAGATTGCTAGTGCTACTGGCGAAGGCGCCACAGCGGCACTTAAACTCCGTGAGTATCTTGAGGGACACACCCACCCAATTCAGAATTAATTAGTGTAGTGTGAGGCTCAAGATAGCAAAAGCGGCCATACTAAATGGTAACTCTATCCACAGGCCCCATGGACGCTCGTAGTGTTGGATGCCGGCGTGCCATTTAGTAAACCATGTTTGATTTTTGCTGAGGTCAAATGAGCGGGTCTTGATGATCCGGCTATCCAAACAAAATCAGGTGAACATGCTGCAAGCCCGGCCCAGAACATTGCCGGTTGGTGGTCTAGCAGCACATACACACCGAGTCCTACGGTTGCGGCAAGGTCGACAATGGAAAAATATTTCCAGAATACTGAATCGTTTCGTTGCTCGTGAGGAATGCCATAGTGCGGTAGCATATCGAGGATAAAATGCGATGCAACTGCCGCTGGAATAGCGATGGGTAGCGGCAGCAACTTCCCAATTATACCGCCCACTGCGGCATGGTTAAAACCGATCATTTTGTGCCCGTATTCCTTATTGTTTTTCTGCGGTCTGCTTTTAGTGCACTACACTATTTTGCAATATGGTTGTGATTATAGCTGTGTATAGCCGTCAAAGTAGTCAAATATAATGTGCTCGTGGGGTGTGCCAAGCCGCGTTAGGTCTGCATGTATGCCCTCAACGAACCGCTGGCTTCCGGAAAGATATATAAGCGCATTGGGGGGCGTGGTATCTTTGATCTCTTGCGCACGTAGACGATTTGGTGCCAGTATAACCTGCTTGAGTTGCAACGGGTAAGAATCGGTGATGTTGCGGAAGATATGCTCTCGACTAGAGCGTAGCGAGTAATACAAGAAAATCGGGCGCTCTTCCCGTTGTTCGATAAGTTTCTGAAACATTGATATAAATGATGCGATACCGATGCCACCGGCTACAAATACTAGGGGGGTGCCAGCGTGTTTTGGTAATACCAGGTCTCCCATAGCGTGATCTAATCGAGCCGGTTCGTTTGGGTGTAAAGCTTGCAGCCGGTGCTTGTAGGGTGTTTGTAAATCAAAATGCTTGACAACGAAACTGAGACACGATGTGCCAGGCAGCGATGTCAAACTGAATGTGCGTGCGCTTCCTCGTGGATCATGCATAACGCCCGGCAAATGCAAACTAGCGTATTGGCCTGGTACAAAATCAAGGGGCTCTTCTGAGCGGAAAAAATATTGCCAAATCCCCGGCGCAAGCATTTCACGCCGTTCAAAAAACACCTGCATGCTCTTAGTGTATCACCGTGATCGAGGTGTGAAGCAGCTCTATAGAAAATTACAACGGCTAACGCTCAAAGCGTTCAGGGTAGTCGGTGATAACGCCGTACAGATAAGGTTCCCACTTACGTGCTCTGGCGGGGTTGTTCAGCGTGTACGGCGCTATCTGATAACCACGCATGTACATGATTCGCAAAAATCCTCGCCACAGCCACCAAGACCTAATATTGATGCGCTTCGTATGGAGCTGCCAGCAACGTAGCTGTGCGCGTATGCTTGACCAGTGCTCTATAACCACCGTGTCCATGTCAGGGAGGGCTGAATGGATAGCACGTAAGATTGACTGGTCAAATGAACCTATGGATATTGTGCTCATAGGGCGTCCATTAGCGATCGCTGACTGTATGTGCCGTACTATCTGTGTTATCGGTACGCGCGGTTTGATCTCAATGAGTAGATGTGTATTGTTGTCTATCGCTTGTAGTAGTGCCGCAAACGTCATGAGGTCAGGCTTATGGCGACGGAGTTCCTGAAAGTTACACTCAGCGATCCGTAATTTGCCACCTTGAGGGCCAGATATGCTTCGGTCATGGTTGACGACAACTACGCCATCTTTTGTGACGCGTAAGTCAAACTCAAGCTGATCGGCGTGGTGCGCAATAGCTTTTTTGAATGCTTCTAGAGTATTTTCGGGAGCTAATCCCTTGGCGCCGCGATGGGCGATTATTTCCATACCTAGCAAATAGTGTACAATAAGTTGCGAAATAAGTAGCACGTAAAAAGGAGCAACTACACATTATGGCAGATTTTAACCTAGTACTTACCCCTGGAGATTACCAGAATGGGTATGTTAATACGGTAATTGAAATTCCGCAGGGTAGCTGCTTGAAAGTTGAGTGGGACCGCAAGCGGGCTGCCTTTATGCTTGACCGCGTTGAGCCGAATATTTACCCGAAACCGGCCAACTATGGTTTTATACCTCAGACCATTGATGAAGATGGCGACGAGCTTGATACGTTGGTAGTGTGTGATGAGCCAATTCCGACAGGCGTATGGCTTAATGCGCGTATAGTCGGCGTGCTGAATTTTGTAGACGACGGCGACGCTGATTATAAGATTGTGGTTGTCCCGGCTGATGATCGTAATACCGGGGATCGTATAAACAGTCTTGATGATTTAGGAGACCGCTGGAAACAAAAGGTAGCGGAGCACTTCAGTCACTATAAGGACCTCAAAAAGCCTGGAACGACCATAGTAAAGGGCTGGGGTGACGTGGAAGCCGCTAAGGTTATCATTGCCGAAAGTATTGAACGCTGGAACGCTAAAAAATAGTACGCTCTACGACGGTCCTCACATTGCAATGCCAAAATCGCTATGACGTACCTACTGTAATAGTGGTCATGTCAAAAGCATTGAGGTAGCGGCGGCATAATGCCAAATTCCTGTATCATTGAAGGGGTCTTATGCCGTGGCATGCTATCACCATTAGTTGCCTTCGGAGTGCCGGTAATACTTAAAATTAGCTGCATGCGCGCGTATTGTGTTTTTTGCATCTATGTAGGAGCTGCGCTACAATGACAAGCGTAAGCATAAAGTTATGAAATAAACAGGGGACCTTATGAAATCACGCATAGCAATCAATGGTTTTGGGCGTATCGGGCGCAACGCTTTTAAAATTGCGTTCGCACGCGACGACCTCGAGATTGTCGCTATTAACGACTTGACTGATACAAAAACATTGGCATATTTGCTAAAACACGATAGTAACTACGGCAACTACGACCGTGAAGTCGGGTATGATGATGAAAATATTATAGTCGATGGTCACAAGGTCAAAGTTTTGGCTGAGCGAGATCCAGCCGTATTACCATGGGGTGATTTGGGCGTAGAGGTCGTTATAGAGAGTACGGGCCTGTTTACTCATGTAGAAGACGCTAGTAAGCACATTACAGCCGGCGCAAAACGGGTTGTTATCAGCGGTCCGACTAAGAGCGACGGCGTGGATACTATTGTACTAGGCGCTAACGATGATAAGCTCGAACACGCAACTGAAGTACTGAGTAACGCAAGCTGCACCACAAACAGCCTGGGCGCTGTTATGGCTATTTTGGATAGTGAATTTGGTGTAGAGAAGTCAATGCTGACTACCGTACACAGCTACACAGCTAGCCAAGCTATTCAGGATGCGCCCAAAAAAGACCTACGGGAAGGTCGCAACGGAGCTGAAAACATTACACCGACTACCACTGGAGCTGCTATCGCGGTGACCTTAACACTGCCCCAGCTTAAGGACAAATTTGATGGTGTGAGCGTTCGCGTCCCTACGCCTGTTGTCTCGTTGAGCGATGTGACGGCAGTACTTAAGCGCAATACTACAGTAGAAGAGGTCAACGAGGTATTTAAGAAGGCGGCCAGCGAGCCATTTTACCAAGGAATCCTTGGTGTCAGTGAAGAGCCGCTTGTTAGTAGTGACTACATTGGAAACAGCCACTCCGGTACCGTAGACTTGTTACTAACGAAAGTTGTGGCTGGTAATCTGATCAAGGTTATGGTTTGGTATGATAACGAATGGGGATACAGTAACCGGCTCGTAGAGGTCGTTGCTGACACGGCAAAATTCCTGCACAAAAGTTAATGCGCATTAACGCGTAGAGTGCCGAATCTGACACTTCATTCATGCGACATATATGTCCCATGAATGAAGTGATTCATTTTTTTGGCTATTGAAGCGCTTATGCTACACTAACAATAAAGAGCGGATATGAACATATACTTGGGTGCGGATCATAACGGGTTTGAACGTAAGAAGGAGCTCACGGCGTATTTGCAGCGGTGCGGTTACGAAGTCATCGACGAGGGTGATACTGCGCGACAGCCGGAAGATGATTTTCCGCAATTTGCCGGACGTGTTGTGCATGCCATGAGAGCGGACGGAGACCCGAGCGCTGCTCGTGGCATACTTATCTGCGGTAGTGGTCAAGGTATGTGCATGGCTGCAAATCGTTTTAGGGGTATACGTGCTTGCATGGCATCAGACCAGGAGTCGGCACGCTCAGCGCGTAACGATGATGATAGCAATGTACTGTGTTTAAGTGCTCGTGCGCTTGATATGGACGCAACGGTCGGGATTGTGCACACGTGGCTTATGACGCCGTTCGCTGGTGCAGGTCGTTTCAAAAGGCGCATAGCGGAACTTGACGAGCTAGGAGGCTAGCATAGCGTATGAAAGCTACAATTTGTCCTACCGTGACTACTGATGAGCCAGCCGTGTATAAGCGGCAGATCGAACAAACCATTTCATATGCGCACCGAATTCACATTGATCTTGCTGACGGCAGGTTTACGCGCAATCGTTTGATGGAGATTGAGGATATATGGTGGCCTGGTGGTGTGCGTGCGGATTTGCATGTAATGTATCAGCGACCGTTTGATCATATGGAAGCCCTTCTAGCGCTTGGACCGCAGCTTATCATTGTACACGCGGAAGCGGAAGGTGATTTCGTTGCATTTGCTACTGCCGCGCATCGCCATGGCATTGAGGTCGGCGTTGCACTATTACCGAAAACCCCGGTCGATGCAATTAAACCGGCACTTGATGTCATAGACCATGTACTTATCTTCTCAGGTAATTTGGGCCATTTTGGCGGGCACGCCGATATGGGGTTGCTTGGCAAGGCACAGTACTTAAAAGATTTGAATCCGCGCGTTGAGATAGGCTGGGACGGTGGTGTGAACGATAAAAATGCTAAACTTTTAGCTCTGGGGGGAGTGGACGTATTGAATGCCGGTGGGTACTTGCATGGCGCCGTAGCACCAAGTACTGCTTATGCTACACTAAGGGCTGCAATTGAGGACTAGATTATGACCAAAACCTATTCAGTGAAACAACTTGAACAAAAAGCAAATACCATACGAGAAGATATAATACGTATGCTGGAGCACGCTGGGAGTGGCCACAGTGCCGGTCCACTCGGACTTGCAGATATATTTACCGCTTTGTATTTCGACGTGATGAGGATTGACCCGAAGCGTCCCAACTGGGAAGAGCGTGATATATTGCTGCTGTCGAACGGTCATTGTGTGCCAGTACAGTATGCAACTATGGCGGAAGCAGGCTTTTTCCCGAAGAAGGAACTACTCACACTACGTCAGTTTGGGTCGCGACTACAGGGCCATCCTGAGCGCGTTAAACTACCTGGCCTTGAGAATACGAGCGGCCCGCTTGGATGCGGCGTCAGCCAAGGTGCGGGTATGGCGTTAGGCCTTAGACTGGATAAACAATCGACACGTCACGTGTATGTTGTTACGGGTGATGGCGAGCTTGATGAGGGCAATATATGGGAAGCAGCAATGCTCGCTGCTAAGTATCACTTGAATAATCTAACGGTGATAGTTGATCGTAATAATATTCAGATAGATGGTCCGACGGACATGGTTATGCCATTAGAAGACCTCAAGAAAAAATGGGAAAGTTTTGGCTGGCATGTGCTTGAGATTGACGGCAATGATATAGAAGCCGTGATTGATGCCTGCTCCATGGCAAAGGCGGTGACTGAAAAGCCAGTGGCTGTCCTTGCGTACACTATCCCGGGTAAGGGAGTTGACTTCATGGAATCTGACTACCATTGGCATGGCGGTGCTCCTGGCACCGGAGTACCTAACCATGAACAGGCTGTAAAGGCATTGCATGAATTACGCACCCTAGGTGGCAAGATACGGAGTGAACATGAGTGAAGA
>JAJZCD010000018.1 GCA_021851735.1 bacterium
GCCAAGGGCAACTGGTTTTGAGGTAGTTGTACCAGTGCTAGCATTGATCATCCCTGTCGGCTCACCATACATAGCTACTACGATTGTCTCAGGGCCTGTTCCTTGGTAATCCGGCGAGTTAGCCATTCCAAACCCGACATCCTGGTATACACCGTCCAGGATGTTTGCGCGATGCTCGGGGCTATGCATCCATGCGGTCATTACCTGGCTACTGGTACTAAACCCGTATGCTAAGTTCTCGCCAGCCGCTTCATATTGATAGCCAGCCGCCACCATAAAGCTCCATGGTTGCCTGCCGTTTGGAGTTACGTGGCTCCAGAAGTCACGTTTAGCCATATCGTTCGCCTTTGCCTGCGCAGCCTTCATGAGATCTTGGTTGATCTGTAAGGCCGATTCATGGCGCGTGGTACGCTGGTCGTTAGTCTCGGCTAACAGGACTTGTGGACTAATGTCGGTGGCATAGCCCAAAACGCTATGGTGTGCATGGCTAATCCAGGTGTTTATAAGAAGGCCCGCGCCAAGTACCGCAAATACTGGCAAATATGGCCAGTAGGCCTTTATGTAGTGCCGTGACTGACGGTGGTGTTGGCCGGAACGTTTGCGCTGGTTAACGGGCTGGCGTGTTTGTTTTGGTTTAGTGAGTGTCATTGTTTATGTGTTTACATTACATATACTGATTCTACTATACCATACGGAAATGTGTGACCGTAGTTACGTAATACTGCACATGAGATCTCTAGCTGATGCTTGTATACTAACTAAAACGCAGACCGTACAGCGCTATAGCTGCCGCTTGTACTACATTAAATGATTCCTTGTGGCCGAGCATTGGTATCTCAAGGATATGATCGCATAAGGTAAGCAAGCTCGGATCAATCCCCTCAACCTCGCGTCCGAGCAACAGCGCTATTTTTTGTGGAGGCTGATACTCAGGGAGCGCAATACTGTTAGCCGCTTGCTCCAATGCTACAACAGTATAGCCTTCTGTATGCAGTTGGGTAATACAAGCTATCACATCATCCATGTGCGACCAGCGTATCATGTGCTCGGTGTCAAGGGCCGTTTTATGTATCTGTTCTGTAAGCTTGCGAGCTATATGCGGGAGTCGTGGATCGTGTGTTGACAAAACAGGGTATGGCGTGTAGCCAGTCAGGTATAGGTGTTGTACGTTGAATCCTTCGCACGTACGGAATAACGAACCTACGTTGTGAGTGCTGCGGATATCATGGGCTATAACTATGATATCCCGGTTTGGTATAGTCATAGAGTTTACCTTACCAGAAGGACGCAATTTTTGCAGTAACAGTCTGGAGCTTTTAACCACAAGCGCGTTATACTGTATATATGTCACAAGATGCTCGGCTAGACGAAGAGCTTGCTACTGAACGACGCTCGCAGATACTAAAAGTCTCGTATTTTGATACCTCAACTTCAACTGACAAGCCCTTGTTCAAGGGTATATTAACGATTGAAGAGATGTATCGTTTACGCATTATCCCTATTCAAGCTGATAGGAGCAACGTACTGTTCGGCATTACTACTACTACAGCTCAACAGACCATGAATGAGCTGACACAGCGTTTTACCGACCAGAAGATCTCATTTACGCTAATCTCTGACGCCGGATATCGTGAATATATGCGTTTGTACGATCCGCCAAAGCCGGTTGTGTACCAGAATATTACCATAAATAACGCAGGTAATGAGGATCTGATTGCTGAAGTCTCAGCTACTTTGAAGCAGGTTAGAGCCAATGACATGCTAGCTTATCTGGTAAGTCAGGCGCACCGGCTTAATGCTAGTGACATACACGTTGAGACGCAAGGGCCAGATGTACGGGTACGATTCCGGATTGATGGAGTCTTGCATCCGGTAGCTCGGATTGAACTTCCTACGTATCGGATGCTCATTAGTGCGGTTGCCAGCGCCGGAAATGTGTCGACAGCTTCAGACGAGGCTCAACAAGGGCATATTAGCCAGCAGGTTGTTATGGCCGATGGTACGCCGGTCGATGTGAATGTACGACTTGAAACGGTGCCTACAATAAACGGGATGGACGTAGTGATGCGCTTGTTTAATATGGATGCCGACAGATACAATCTTGATCGTTTGGATCTGAGTCCTGCGCAGCGTGCTGTCGTAGATGACATTGTAGCGAAACCAAGCGGTCTGGTGCTAGTCGTAGGACCTACTGGTTCTGGCAAAACAACAACACTTTATTCACTCCTAAACTCGCTTAATAATGATGAGCGTAAGATCATTACTATCGAAGATCCGGTTGAATACCAGTTCCCGGGCGTCACGCAGATCTCGGTGCGTAGCAACGAACACGGTGATGATACGCAGTTCGCAGACAAACTTCGGGCTACATTGCGTTTAGACCCGGATATCGTGATGGTAGGCGAGATCAGAGATAATGATACCGCAAAGACGGCTTTGCAAGCTTCACTGACTGGCCACTTAGTACTCAGTTCCTATCATGCTGGTTCAGCGGCCGAAGCGTTAACGAGGCTGATGGACATCATTGGCCAGAATCCATTGTTCGTGTCTGCTATACGATTAGTAATGGCACAACGGCTCATTCGTCGCCTTGATGATTCGACTAAACAACCTTATCAGCCGTCTGAAGCTGAACTTGATAAGATCTCGCAGGTGGTGCAGACACTGCCGAAGACCGTTCAGCGTCCTAATATACAAAATCTGCAGCTCTATAAACCGGGCTCGTCATCAGAAAACCCCTATGGGTATAAAGGGCAGATTGCAATTCGCGAACAATTCCGTATGACGGGCGCTATCCGGTCGCTGCTTGAGGAGCACACTGTAGTACTTTCCAGTCAGTCAGTAGAAGACGCTGCAATTGCAAGTGGAATGCGTACCATGCTGCAGGATGGTATATTGCGCGTCTGTGCTGGTGAAACTACACTTGAAGAAGTCTACCGGGTAGTTGGATAGGGGTGCCCTACCGACAGAGGTGTTGCGTTTCAAGACGCAATAGCGTACAATTAACCCCTGATTATGGAATACATTAAGCAACTCAATCAAACGTTTAAGAAAGGCGCCGTTGTTGACGTGCGCTCTGGCGACACCGTAAAGGTACACCAGAAAATTCGTGAAGGTAACAAGGAACGCGTACAGATTTTTCAGGGTCTGGTCATACGCACTGATCGTAAAGGAAGTCACACCAGCCGTATTACTGTTCGGCGCAATGCTAGTGGCGTAGGTGTAGAAAAGAGCTTCTTACTGCACAGCCCACTCGTTCTCAAATTAGAGGTTACGAAGCGTAGTAAAGTTCGTCGTAACTACTTGAGCTACATGCGTAAACTTACTGGCAAGAGCGCTCGATTGCAAGGGGTCGATTTTGACCGACAAGCTGTTAATGACGTGCGAGACGGTGAAGCTGAGAAGGCTGAGGCTGAGGCAAAAGCTGCAGCTGCCGCGGAGGCTGAGGCAAAAGCTGCAGAAGATGCTGCCAAGCAAGCCGAGCTAGACAAAAAAGCTGCAGAAGTCGCTGCGCGGCATCAAGAATCCAGCTAAGCAACGCTAGCAATACGTACCAAAAGGCTTGGTTTTTTAGACCGAGCCTTTTGGTACAATGAGTGCATGATTGTGGTTGGCATAGATGAGGTCGGCAGAGGCTGTTGGGCCGGGCCGCTTGTTGCGGGGGCAGTAATCTTGCCAACAAAGCTCGAGATTGACGATGCATCTGTCCGGCTACGTGATAGTAAGCAGTTGTCGCGGAAGCAACGTGAGGCTACGGCTCAATGGTTATATAACCACGCGTTGGCTATTGGATTGGGATGGGTGTGGCCCAACGAAATTGATGAGCACGGTTTGACGTGGGCAGTTCGCTCTGCAATGGCGCGCGCCCTGAATGAGGTAGTAGTCGACTATGATGACGTTATTATAGATGGTAACATTAATTACTTAGCTGATAACCCACGCGCGCATGCGATAGTACGTGCGGATAGCAGCGTGCCTGCGGTCAGTGCTGCAAGTATCGTCGCCAAAGTCGCCCGGGATACCTACATGTCAGAACTCGATGAATCGTATGACGGATATGGTTTTAATACGCATGTCGGTTATGGCACCGCAGCTCATATAGCATCGCTCAAGGCATTGGGTGTGAGTGACATCCATCGGCGTAGTTACAAGCCGATACGTAAGTTCATGTCGTGACATATCGTATCGACACTATTGTAACCGTTGACGCGAGCGATACGGAGAGCTGCAAAGATATTGTCTGAGGCATCGTGAGCCACAGTTTATACCTCTCGTCTCGCACTATTTACTACCGAAGAACCGCTGTACGCCTTGTAGATCACGCTCAAGCCAGGTAACGCGAGTCTCAATCTCTTCAAACCCAAGCTCGATGTTACGTTTCAGCAGCAGTTGGTCTTGCTTGCTCTCAAACAAATCACGGAATTTTTTTTGATATTCACGGGTATTAACACAGCTCGCCGCATAGCGCGGTAGGTAGTCGTACGTTTTGTCGCGGCTAAACGTATCTTCTAGCCACTGCCAGTTAGTAACTAACCAGTCCCAAGCAGTAGCGCGGGTGTAGCGGTTACGCAGAAGATACACTAACCAGCGATCTACGTCTTGCGGCTTTACAAGCTCGGCATCTTGTAACCGGGCAAGCAGCCGAGCCGCTTGCTGTGTGTCGCGGGTTGCCGTCAGCGCGTCGGCTGCGTCAGCTTTTAAATCACCATTCTGGGTAGAGTCATGCAAAGCAAGCAAGAAATCAAAAGCTTCGGCGTCACCCTGCTTGATCGGTATGGTGAAGATGAGTGGGCGAAGCTCGGCGGGAAGTGGTGCATTAGTGTTTTGGTAAGCGCTAAATAAGTCAATGGCGTGTTTGACGGTATCGGCGTCTTCAGCGTATGTGCTGAGACCTAGGACTAGGGCGCGGAGCTTAGTATCTGCGGCCGATTCGTGAGCCGTGGCGTCCCAGCCAAGTCGATCCACTTGAGCGGCGACTAGTTCGCTAATGAATGGCTTGACGCTATCTTCTAACGACTCGTCTAAATCGATGAAGCGACGGGCCTCACCGAGCGTCATCGCCATAATGTCCCAAACGGGTTCACTACTTTCACGCTCATAGGCGCGCAACATAGAAAGTACATTACTAAACGGTTCATATCCAGCACGAGCTAACATGCTGCTACCATTTAGCAACATTAGGCGGTCCGGCTCGCTCATAGCTTGCTTGCGTACCATGTCGGTTATTACCGATTTTTGATGGTCAGTAACATAGCGAGTAATGTAATGCCCACGTGCATGAGTATTCAATAACAAGGTGTCAGTACTGGGAAGATGTAGTACACACGTACGCTCATGTAATGCTTCGGTTTGCTCAGCCGTATCAGCAAATAGCGGAACTGGCCATAAGCGTTCATTATCGATTTTTTTCGGATCCATTAAGAACTGTGTTTGTTCAAGTGTTGCTTTGTCGCCATCTTGCGTAACGGCTACGACAGGGAATCCACTACGAGTTAGCCAAGGCTCCATAAATGCGCCAATGTCTTTACCGCTTGAGTCGCTGAGATTTTTCCAAAGGTCTGCGCCGGTTGTATTGCTGTACGCATGATCTTCAAAGTAAGCTTTTAACCCAGCTCTGAATGCCTCCTCACCGATGTAGTTTTTGAGCATGTATAATAAACGGCCACCTTTAGCGTATACGATTGACGGATCAAATAGCGAACTAATTTCGTCAGGGTGGTGCACTGCCGTTTTAACAGCCTGAACGCCAGCAATCGCGTCACGCCGTAGCGCACTTAAACCCTCGGAAGCCGCAAATGCATTCCAGACCTGCCATTCAGGGAACATAGCGTCTACCGCTTGATACTCCATCATGTTAGCAAAGCTTTCGTTGAGCCACAGGTCGTCCCACCATTGCATGGTAACCAAGTTTCCGAACCACTGATGGCTTGTTTCATGGGCGATTACCAAGGCAATTTGTTCTAATGTACTCTGTGAGGCTTCCCCCGGGTACGCCACCAATAGTCGCTCACGATACGTGATAAGCCCCCAATTTTCCATTGCGCCGACACTAAAATCGGGTAAAGCGACGTGATCGCACTTAGAAAGTGGATATGGTACTCCAAAATATTCTTCAAAAAATTCTATGCTTCGCTTAGCTACATCCAGAGCAAAATCAAGCGAATCGGCTGGATGGGCAGTGGTCGCCCAGATAGAGACATCAGTGCCACGTCCTGTCTTGGTAGTCTTGTGGTGTATATCGCCCATTGCGAAAGCAAGTAGGTAGCTGCTCATGTGTGGCGTGGTTTCAAAGGTGGTAAGCTTATATTTTGTGTTTGGCTGAGTTGCAGATTTTTTGCTGCTGGATATAAAAGTCGGTTCATCGACTTCCGCTTCTGAAACGATAGGAGTATTAGCTAGTACCTTGGCGTCTTTTCTGGTAACTAGCGATAGGTTGAAAACAGCCTTTGCCTCCGGTTCATCGATACACGGGAATGCCTCACGAGCATGGTGGCTTTCAAACTGAGTGGCGATAAGTTTTTTACTAACGGCGCCCTCTTTAAAGTAGCAAGGGTAGATGCCAGTCATGCCATCCGTGATAGGAGCTTCAAAGGCTAGCTCCAAAGTGTATGCACCGGGATACAGGCTAGCTTCGGTGTGTAAACGAACTTCATTCAGCGTGTCGTGGTTGTTAATACGTTTCACGATTAACTCTTGATCACCTTGTTTGTCATGCTTCGTTATTTTTGCGCTGACGATCCTGAGGTCGTGCTGGTGTAATGTAATGCGTTGCGTAGGACGCCCGACCTTTTTGCCTTTAATGACAACGGAACCCGAAAAACGCATCGCACTGTCATCAACGGTGAGTGTGAGATCGTACTTAGACGGTTGAAATTGTTCATATAAACGTGTAACTGATTTTCCCATATGTCTTAGCATAGCACGACAAGCGGTCATACGTGCTGCCTTGTGACTATTCTTGCCGTAAGGGGGCTCCCACGAAGGATACGTACGTTTTTTAAACCACATAGTGCCGATGCGATACTTTTTTGCCGATTGACAATCAGTGGGGGTTTGCTATACTTAGTGTTAGTCAGGTCGGCCAAAAAGGTCGGCTTTTTTTGTACCCAAACTCATCATTAAACTAATTCGGCCGTTAGGCCACCCTCCATTGAAACTTGAGCATTGACTACTGCTAATTGGAGCAACTTAGAGGAGTACCCATGGATATGGATTTTAAACAATTAGCAGTTGCCATCCAGGCGATTGCAGAAGAGAAGAATCTTTCTGAGGCAACTGTTAAAGATGTCGTCGAGCAGGCTTTAGCCGCTGCGTACCGGCGTGATTACGGTGAGCGTGAACAAGAAGTACGCGTAACGATGAACTTGGAAACTGGCGAGGTTGACGCCTATGTTAATAAGGAAGTCGTTGAGGATGTCACGGAGCCTGCATACGAGTTAAGCATTGCACAGGCTCAAGTTATGAAGAAAGACGCTACGCTAGGCGATTTCGTTGAGGTGCATGAGCAAGTCAAAAGTTTTGGTCGCGTAGCAGCACAAACCGCAAAACAGGTAATATTGCAGCGTCTACGAGAAGCCGAGCGCGAAATTGTACTTGCAGAGTTTGAGGACAAGATAGGAACAGTGATTGCTGCGCTGGTAAGTCGGGTGGAGGGTATGATCGTCCGTCTCGAGCTCGGTAAGGCTCAAGGTATCATGCCCAAGAGTGAGCAGATCCAAGGCGAGCGCTACTACCCAGGGCAACGGTTGAAGGTTTATCTGAAGGACGTTGAGCGTGGTATGAGAGGGCCTCAGCTTGTTGTAAGCAGAGGTAATTGCGAGTTCTTGGAGTGGCTATTTCGTGCTGAGGTTCCGGAGATGGAAAGTGGCGCTGTGGAGATCAAAGGTATCGCTCGTGAAGCTGGCGTACGGAGTAAAGTAGCCGTTGCTAGCATGGTCCCGGGGGTCGATCCGGTCGGTACGTTTGTGGGCGGTCACGGAACCCGTGTAAACGCCGTGATGAACGAGATTGGGGAACAGGAAAAAATTGATATTATTGTCTGGAAAGAAAAGGCCGAAGACTACATTACTGAGGCGCTTAGCCCTACAAAAGTTACTCGTGTGGTTGTCGATGAACCGAACAAGCGCGCCAAGGTGATCGTACCCGAAGATCAGCTAAGTATAGCAATTGGTCGTGGCGGCCAGAATGTACGGCTTGCAAGCAAGTTAGTCGGATATGAGCTTGACATTGAGGCAGAAAAGGTTGCAGAAGTCGAAGGAACGGTTGACACTGTCACATTACCGAAACAGCCACGACTCAAAAAGAAAGAACAACTTGAGAGCAGCTTGCTCGAAGCTATCGAAGAGCACGGCGAGTAATAACAAGCTCCTAGGATATGACGAGGGGCTACAGTCAGGCATGGCGTGTGATTCTATTGAGATGCAGGGTATCGGGTACATCTATGAATCACACGCTACGGGGTAGGTCTCTACGCGCCCCGTATAGCTACATGCGGCTGGCAAATTGCTTGTTAAAATGTAATTAGCACTCTTGACTGTAGAGTGCTAGTGGGGTATGCTAGTTTATAGCGATAACAGCTAAGAGATCGCTAGATTGAGGGATAATTATGCAACCACCAAATACCCCCGATTATCAAGAATTTTCGAATTTTCTGACTGACAACGCTCGTGCTTCATTGGCTCACGCCGGTACTATTGCGCGTGGGCTTGGTAACGCTTATATAGGCACTGAGCACTTGCTGCTTGGACTCCTTGCGCAGGATACATCTATTGGAGCTAAGCTTCTTGAGGGCGCTGGCGTAACATTAGAAAAAGCTCGTGTGGCATTAAACCTAACACCAAAGGCGTTGGTGATAAATATGGGTGCTAAAGGGTATAGCGAGACCGCTAAACTTACGTTAAAGATGGCCTATGATGTTGCGCAGGATTATAATCAAGACTTTTGTGGCACAGAACACATTCTCTACAGTATCCTAAGTCAAAAGAATGCCCGGGCGACTATATTGCTTCGTGATATGAATATAGATATAGATCGGCTGATGAGCGAACTGGAGAATTTTCTAAATCGACAACAATACGACGACAGCGACGGCCCGGCCGAGTCTGGGGCGCGCCGCAGTGGTCGTAAGGGTACGCGCCGGACAACGCTCGACAACTATGGAACTGACCTGACGCAGCAAGCTCGTGCCGGTAAGCTCGACCCAGTAGTTGGGCGAGAAAACCAAATCAAACGAATGGTTACCATTCTGAATCGCCGGACTAAAAATAATCCAGTATTAATTGGGGAACCAGGCGTAGGTAAGACTGCGATCGTTGAAGGTTTGGCACAACGCATTGTAAGCGAAGATGTTCCGGATAGTTTGATTGACAAGCGCATCGTTATGCTAGATCTAGCGGGCATGATTGCTGGTACTAAGTATCGTGGCGAGTTCGAGGAACGGCTTAAGAAGGTAATGAGTGAACTCGAGGATGACAAAAAAACCATTGTCTTCATAGATGAGTTGCACTTGATTGTTGGCGCCGGAGCTGCGGAGGGAGCTATGGATGCTGGTAATATTCTGAAGCCGGCATTAGCACGTGGGAAGATTCAGGTAATAGGTGCTACGACGACTGCAGAGTACACCAAGCATATTGAAAAAGATGCAGCCCTTGAACGTCGTTTTCAGCCAATACAAGTACCCGAGACTACAACTGGAGAGACCCTAGCTATTCTTAAGGGTCTGCGCAAACATTACGAAAGCTTCCACGGCGTTACAGTCAGCGATGAGGTTTTAGCGGATATCGTGCACTTGGCTGCGCGGTATATAAATGATCGCTTTATGCCCGACAAAGCCATTGATCTACTAGACGAGACTGCCGCTCATTTGCGAGTACTTAAAGGCAAAACCAGCCCGGAGGTTCGTAAGCTTCAGAAGGAGCTCAAGCTGGTTAATGCGCGTATCGATGAGGCCGTCGATAATGAAGATTATGAACGGGCAGCACGCAGTAAGACACGTGCATCACAAATCAATAAGGAGTTAGAGGGGCTACTAAAAGACGACAAGCAGGCACGGCGTTTACATGTTACAAGTGACGATGTAGCTGAAGTAGTATCGCGTACCACCGGTGTACCGGTACGTAAAGTGATCAGAAGCGAGGCAAAGTACTTGCTTAATTTGGAAAAGAACATCGGTAAGCATGTCATTGGCCAAGACGAAGCCGTAGAAGCGGTTGCCAGGGCGATTCGGCGCAATCGCAGCGGTATAGGTGCAACGAACCGACCGATTGGTTCGTTCATATTTCTTGGTCCTACTGGTGTCGGCAAGACGGAGCTAGCACGGGTACTGGCGCGCGAATTCTTTGGCAGCGAGAAAGCGCTTGTTAAGATTGACATGTCAGAATTTGGCGAGCATCACAACGTTTCACGCCTAGTCGGAGCGCCAGCAGGATACGTCGGATATGAAGAGGGTGGACAACTTACTGATAAAATCCGCCGTCAACCCTACAGCTTAGTGCTTTTCGATGAGATTGAAAAGGCTCACCCTGACGTTTTCAATATGCTACTACAGATACTTGAAGACGGCACACTAACAGATGCCAAGGGGCGCCGAGTAGACTTTAGCAATACCGTTGTTATCATGACGAGTAATATAGGTGCTGAACGACTACAGCGAGAAGCTAGCTTTGGCTTCCGTGCCGACCGGCCCAAAGACTTTGACGATCTTGATGCTATGCACGATGCTAATAAGGATAACGTGCTAGACCGCCTGAAGAAAGAAATGCGCCCAGAGCTACTGAACCGTATAGACAAGATTATTGTGTTCCGCGGTTTGACAAAAAAAGATATCTTTAAGATTATCGATTTGCAAATTGACGAGCTTAAGGCACGTTTGCAAAAACAAGGATTGAGTGTTCAGCTGAATAAACCGGCAAAAGACTATTTGCTGGAACGCGGCTATGATGCAAAGAATGGCGTGCGACCATTACGCCGGTTGATCCAAGACACCATCGAAGATCAGATGGCAGTAGAGCTATTAGACCAACGCTACCAAAAAGGTGATATCGTGCGTGTTAGTGCTAAAAATGACCAACTAACATATACTACAATTGCTGAGTAACGTAAATCTGGTAAGGGTACAGCGGCGTGAAAACTGTAATGTGGGGCGTTGCTCAATCGGTCAACATTAACCACTGTACCAATGAACAATGAAAGGTCTGCCCAACGCTTCAACGGTTGCGGCTCGCTATGGTAAAACTAACAGTGAAGAAACGTGTACAAGCAGGGGCATTTTTCATAGTAGTGGCAGGCGTTGGGTTACTTTGGGCGTATCGTACGCCATTGCAGGATTGGTGGAAGATGCGCGGTTATACACCGCCAGCAGCAGTTGTGCAGCTAGCCAACGATGACACAATGAATGCGTACACCCGTCATCTATTCTATTTAAATCGCCCACGGTTACTTAGTAATGTCACTGCATTTCGTTCGTACTGCCCGGAAGATAAGCGTACTATCGTACTCGGCTGTTACCATCCGGGACAAAACGGAATATTTATTTACGCTGTGCATGATGCTTCACTGGCAGGCATACAGCAAGTAACGGCAGCGCATGAAGTGTTACATGCGGTATATGCCCGTTTGAGTGGCTCAGCACGTGCAAGATTAGATAGTGAGTTACAAGCATTCTATGCGCATGGCCTGACGAACACGAACGTTAAAGCAGAAGTCGCATTGTACAAACAAACTGAACCTAACTCAGTATATGATGAGATGAGTTGTACTTTTGGTACGGAACTAACTCAGCTACCGCCGGACCTCACGGCATATTATGCTCAGTATTTTTCGAATCGGCAGAAAATCGTTGGATATGAATCGCAGTATCGTGCGCAGTTCGTAACCAAGCAGCAGCAGATTGATAGTTATGATGCTCAGCTGAGCGGTATGAAGCAGCAAATAGACGAGCAACAGGCAAGCCTTACGGCCGAATCTGTGAGCCTAAACGAGCAGAAAACACAGCTGCAGCGTTTGAGTACCGCACAGCAGATTTCTGCATACGATGCTGTCGCGGCAAGTTATAACCGTCTCGTCGACACTTATAACGCCGGCATAGCACAGCTGCAACAGCGAGTTGCTGCGTATAATCAACTAGTGAGCGTACGCAATGGCATTGCCGGGCAACTAACAACGCTTGATAGTGCCATAGACACCAGGGTTCCCTCAAAGCTAAGTCCTTGAGTTGTGTAACGTGTAACGCTAGACTGTATAACAGTACGTGGAGGAATATGGGGAAGCAAACTAGTCATTTTGTATGCAGTAGTTGTGGTGCACAGTATAGCTCATGGACGGGTCGGTGCACGCAATGCGGTGAATGGAATACGGTCAGTGAAGAAGTGCAACTCGCTACAATGACAGGCGTAGGTCTTGGCAAGAAGGCGGGTGTTGGCAAGCCACTCAAGCCGCAAGTTGTTAGTAAGTCGGCCACTACCACGGAGCGACGCATGTTAACCGGTATGCGCGACATTGACACCGTGCTGGGCGGAGGAATTGTGGCTGGGAGCGTGAACTTGATCGCTGGCCAACCTGGGATTGGTAAGAGCACCTTGCTCATGCAATTGGCAAGTCGAATCGCACGAGAGCACAGTGTACTCTATGTTAGCGGTGAGGAATCTGAGCATCAAGTTGGAATGCGCGCTCAGCGGCTTGGCGTAGCTGGAGTAGAACGTTTGCAGCTCGCGACAAGCAATATAACAGAAGATATCGCTGCAACAATAGCAGATCATACCTATGACCTAGTGGTTGTCGACTCTATTCAGACAATGACAGTTAAAGAAGTGGCGTCAGCACCGGGAAGTGTCAGCCAGATTACTAATAGTACTGCAGTACTAGTGGCAGCAGCCAAATCGAGCGATACGGCAATGTTCATGGTTGGTCATGTAACAAAAGAGGGGAGTATAGCGGGGCCTAAAGTACTTGAACATATCGTGGACGTGGTCTTACAGCTTGACGGTGACGCATACGGCGGGTTTAAGATGTTTCGGGCTACTAAAAACCGGTTCGGACCAACTAGTGAAGTCGCAATTCTGGAAATGGATGAACATGGCCTACGTTCGGTTGAAAACCCCAGCCAGGCACTACTTGCGGAACGACAAATCAGCGACGGATCGGTGGTGCTCGCAACATTGGAAGGTACGCGTCCGCTTTTAGTTGAGGTGCAAGCGTTAGTCAACAAGACGTCATACGGGTATCCAAAACGCGCCGCAAGTGGTATTGACTTGAATCGTATCAACCTTTTGATTGCTATGCTCGAACGTCGCACGAAGCTTAGATTGAGCGAACAGGATATTTATATCAATATCGTCGGTGGCATGCGCCTCCAGGATCCGGCCGCTGATTTAGCTATTTGCATGGCCATAGGTTCTGCAGCTAGAGGGCTTCAACTTAAGGCGAACGCTGTTGTATTCGGTGAGGTCGGCTTAAGTGGGGAAGTGCGACATGTAGCATTTGCAGACAAACGTGTCGCAGAAGCAAAAAAACTTGGGTTTGATGTTGCTATAGGGCCGCAGATGCGCAGTGCTAAAGCTAGCAAGATGCCATTGCTACATAGTGTACCTGATGTGCGTACCGCACTGAACGAATTCCTTGAGCGTTAGAGCATAACGCATTGCAAACGACGTGCGCGCGCTATAGGTAGTCAGTGGCCACCTATAGCGTTTAAAACGTTCCTGGGATGTAATGGGTATGCTGATAGTTAATCAGGCCTTACCCTCATGTGGGACTCGCGTTTAGTTACTACTGCCGCTGCTGCCGGTAGCACCGCCACCACTTGTCGAGCCTCCACCACCAGATGATGTACCAGTCTGTGATGGCTGCGTGGTACTGACAGTCCATGCAGTACTTGTGTCACTGTACAGCACGCTATCGGTAACGGTTGCTGTTAGCTGGACGTTGTTAGTGCTACTTGAACTGTTGGAGCTACCGCTACTGCTTGTCGAGGCCGGGGTGTACTGTAATGTGTAATCACCAGTACTACTGACTTGCTGCGACGCTACGGGCTTGCCGTTAGCAAGTAGCGTTACAGTGCCAGGGTATTGTGGGTACTTAGGATCAGTTAGTGGGTACGTACCCTGTTGGACATACACTGTTACTTGACATCCATTTGCGCAATTCGTTGCAGAATTACCGTTACCACTTGGACTACCATTCAGCGCCGGCGTAACGGCAGTGATATTAATTGTTGGCTTTTGATCGGCACATGAATGAACATTATCAGTCGGTTGTGCGGTCGTAGACGTTGCTGACGAACTGCTAGTGGAAATATTTGGCGCACCTCCACTGTATATGTCGACATTGAGCGAGCTACTCGTACTGCCACCTACAGTCTCTCTAGCATCAGGTGGCGTGCAGGAGGTGGCGAGCATGCCGGATACCTTATCGATTGTCTCTACAGCAGATGTCGCATTGCCTACGTACCAAGCTGGGAACAAATCCTTTGCAGGTGGGGCAGACTCGCTCGTAAAGGGCACGTTAGAATGGTATGCCGGAAGAACTTTGATATCCGATGGTTGTGGCCAGTTGTCAGGCTTCACGTTGCCAAGCTGATTAATAGCACCTTGCATGAATTCCTTCATAATAGGGTCAGTCACGTATTCAGGCTGACCTCCGTAGGGGTTGCGATTGTAATTACCAATCCATACTCCAGCCGTATATTTACGCGTGTAACTCATCATTAAACCGTCGTAGTCTTGGTTGGTGCCAGTTTTAATGGCGATATCCCAGCCCTTGTAACGATGGAATTTCATGCCGTAACAATTCGTCGCATTACAGCGCCCGCTTAAGTACGAAGCACCAGGGTCGTCAAGCATATTGGTAACAATATATGCTGCATCCGGCCGTATAACCTGTTTAGCCTTCGGTTGCTTGAATTGCTTTATGACTTTCCCGGAACTGTTAATGACTTTTAATATGAATGTGGATGGGATTGCCTGGCCCATGCGAGCTATACTAGCAATACCATTTACATGGCTTGTCAGCGTGGTATACGCCGAGTTACCGATCCCGGCCGCTGAGCCGCACTGCGTCTCGTCAGCTTGTGTTGCGGTCAGCACAGTTCTACTCTCGGCTTGGAGTTTGGCAGAACTGTAGCATCGGTAGCCGTTCGGGTTATCCATGAGCGCATCGACAGTCTGGATAGAATTCTTGATAGACGGTAAACGCCATCCGTACAGGCCACTATTACTAAGTGTAGTGGTATCATTGGGGTCACTAGAGGTGAATACTTTGACTGCCGGTACGTTTAATGAGCTGCCTAGTGCATATCGTAGAGTTACGTTACCGTAATAATGTCTTGTATCATCCCACAAGCAGTTACCGCCATTAGATGGCAGGCTTCTGTTGGTGCACGGATAACCGGGGAGTGGTTGTTGTCTGTCCTCGATCATACTACCGGCTCCGACGTTATTATTATCGTTAATCAACGCGGAATAGGTATACGGCTTAATACTCGAGCCCGGAGAGATTGGCGCAACATCAGCGAAGTCGACTTGCTGCTTATTGAAATCCATGCCACCAATCTCAGCCAAAATTTGCCCAGTCGAGTTATCTTCAGCAGCAAACGCAGCATCATTTGCTCCGTCAGCATGTAGCCGATTAGCGTTACTACTTAGTGCGTTATCGGCTAGATTTTGCAAATTAACGTTCATCGTTGTTATGACTTTCCAGCCACCACTTTTGAGTACTGCAGCCGGAAAGTCCTTTTCTAGCTCGCGTTTTGCGCTTAAGACAAAATACGGGTACTTAAGGCTAGAGTAATGATCAGTTGGCATATTATGCACTTCTGCTAGCACGTTGACTTTTTTAGCTGCAGTAGCCTGAGCTTCAGTAATGTATCCCTGTTGTGCCATTAGATCCAAATCGTATTGCTGCCTAGCGATTAAAGCCTTTTTATCAAAGTAATTCTCAGATGGAGTGATCGAAGAGTTCCAGGTCGGGCTGCTGTATGGCGAGAAAGCGGTTGGCGCTTTAGGTATTGAGGCAAGCATGGCAGCCTGCGGCAGTGTCAACTGGCTAGCGTTTTCATGGAAATAATCCTGAGCTGCTGCCTGGACACCGTAATCAAGGCCACTGTAAGGTGCGGTATTCAGATATGCTGTTAGGATATCGTCTTTACTGTATTCACGTGTCAGCTCTACTGATAGAATGAGCTCTTTTATTTTTCGTACAACGGTAACATTGTTAGTCCAGCCTTCATTTAGCTTGACAAGCTGTTCGGTGATCGTTGACGCGCCCTGTATGCTACCGCCGGTCACGTTATTTACTGCGGCTCGTATAATACCCTTAACGTTGAATCCACCCTCATGATAGAAATTCTTATCTTCAATTGCTACTGTAGCTTCTTTCATGTACGGTGTGATTTGTGTGCTTTGCACGGGTATGCGCTTAAACGCATTGTAATCTTGGAATAGCAGGACCTTACCGGTACGGTCGTAATACGATATAGTACCGCCTGAATTATTACTGTTTAGGCTATGGATAGGTGGTAAATCTTTACGAAAATATGCAAATAGACCGATGATTAGCAAAAAACCGGCGACAAAACATACACCCGTAATCTTGAGCGCCATAATAGCACCATCACGGCTAAACCAATATTCCCGTAAGTGCCTAGGCTGCAAGCGAAAGAGCCATCTTTTCCAGGGGTCTTTTGGCAATTTACTAAGATATGCCGCCTTCCGTTGGGCACGAGCTTCACGATTGGCCCGCCTGCGATCACTGATGTTTCGGTTAACCACAAAGGTTTTCCCGCTTTTAGTAGTATGTGTACTCCTGGCTGTGTGGCGCCGTGGACGCTGGTTCGAATCACTCATGATGTTATGCTTTTGGTCTCTCTCAACTCACTATTGATACACTCAAGTATAGCAAAGTTTATAAAAACAAGCGCGATATTTTGCGTGTAAGTCTCCAGCGTATGAACAGGACTGAAATGACGCGCACAGTAGCGCTATCAGGTATAAAACTAACGGAGGGATGCTTATATAGAGGTTAAAGTCTCTATAGTATTTTTGGCGAAAATTGGTATGCGTAAGTACTCGGAGTACCATCGGTTCAGGCTTGCTACATCACATCGTTTATGGCAATATTACATGTATGTCAACAGGGCATCCTTACGCCAAAAACCAGTATACCTATTACTACCTGCGGAGCGCGGCCTATTTGTGCTAGACGTCGTAGCTCGTAATGTGGCGATTGTACGCGCCACTGCAAATGTTTTTATATAATGATCTCAAGGGGCGGTATACTTTACTATGATGACACTTTCTGAAGAATTAACTTGGCGCGGTTTCGCTAACCAGACAACATTTAAGGACTTGCGCGTTCTAGACGGCAAACCCATTACATTTTATTTTGGTGTTGACCCTAGCGCCGACAGTATGACGATAGGCAATTTAGCGGCCGCTATGATGGTGTGGCACTTCATAAACCATGGCCACAAAGCAATCCTGTTGGTGGGTGGAGCAACAGGGCTTATTGGTGATCCTGACGGAAAAAAACAAGAACGTGTTTTACTCTCGCAAGCAGATATAGCTCGGAATCGAGCGGCTCTCGCAAAAGAATATCGTAAAATCTTCGCCGATCAGGATTTCGAAATTGTCGATAACTATGATTGGTTCAAGGATATACATTACTTGGATTTTCTGCGTCAAGTAGGCAAACATGTTCCAATGCGGCAGATGCTTAGTCGGGATTTCGTGCAAAGTCGTCTTGGCGAAGATGGTGCCGGTATAAGCTATGCCGAGTTTAGCTACAGCCTGATTCAGGGTTACGATTTTTTGCATCTGTTTCGTGAAAAAGGTGTTACGTTGCAAGTTTGCGGAGCGGATCAGTGGGGTAATAGTATCACTGGCGTAGACTTAATTCGCCGCATTGAAGGTGTTGAGGCCAATGTGTTCTCTGTACCGTTGGTAGTTAACAAAACTACGGGCGTAAAGTTCGGTAAGAGTGAACAGGGCGCCGTATGGCTTGATCCCGGTAAGACAACCCCGACGCAGTTCTACCAGTTCTGGATCAACTGTGATGACGCAGGTGTTGAGGATTACCTAAAGATCTATACGCTTTTCAGCAAAGAGGAAATAGCAGCAATTATAGCTGAGCATCAACGTAACCCTCGTGAACGGAAAGCGCAAACGAAACTTGCTGGAGCTGTAACAAAACTTGTCCATGGACAGGCAGCCGCAAATGTTGCTAAGCGCGTAACTGAGTGTTTAACAGGATCCCTGGCAATAGGTGATGCCGCCGATGTATTGGACATACTGAGAGAAGAAGTGCCAACTACTACTGCCGCTGTACATGACCCAATCGTAGGCGCGCTAGTTGCGACAGGCCTGGCTACGTCTAACACCGAAGCTCGCCGCCTTTTACGGGAACATGCCGTCAGCATAAATAGCAAAAAGGCACAAGGTGAGCACTTCCAAGCTGACGATTTTCAAAATGGTAGGCTCTTGCTACGCCGCGGTAAAGCGTTTAAGGACTCGGCACTTGTTGAGCTGCGGAGTTAGTCGACGTCATGCGTAAGGCTGCGGGGACACTCATAGGAAAGTCTGCTTCTCGAGTAGTCCGTATGCGAGGTAGGAGCGCAGGCCAAGCTCTGCCAGGGCTTATCGTTGAAACACTTGTACCAGGATATCTTGGGGTGATGCTTACGCAGCTACCTGAAGGCGTTGTTATTGTAACGGGTACGAATGGTAAAACTACTACGACTAAGATGATCGTAGAGGTGCTACAGGTTAATGGCAAGCGAGTACTCACGAACGCTACCGGGAGTAATTTGACGCGCGGTATTATTAGCAGCATTAGCCAGCGGGCCACCCCAGGCGGAAGGCTGCCATTTGACATAGCTGTTTTTGAACTAGACGAGGCGTACGCACACCAGTTTACCAATGCAATAAAACCACGCTTTGTCTTAGCGCTTAATGCTAGTCGTGACCAGTTAGATCGCTACGGCGAAGTAGATACAGTCGCCAAGTTGATAGGCGACGCAATGCTATCAGCGACAGACCGTATAGTTACGAACGCTGATGATCCGCGCCTACTGGCAATTGCCCAACAGGCTAACGTGCCATCGGACTATTTCGGCGTTGCCGTTGGCCTCCGTAAGTTTTTCCCGCGCGACGATGAACTCGTTGCAGTGGGTTCACCTAAGATGTACGTAAAAGCCCCTAGTGATACGCTTGCTGTTGAGCTGGCGTCATTTAAGGGTTCACAAGCAACGTATAGAATCGGTAAACAACGGATACAAACAAAACTGGAGGTTACTGGGCAACATAATTTTCAGAATGCTGCAGGAGCGTTGGCTCTGCTACGTGTTTTGTTGCCGAAGGTACAAATAACACAAATTGTGAAACAGTTGTCCATGGTGCAACCAGCATTTGGCCGTGGCGAGATATTCCATCTCAAAGACGGATCCAAGTTACAGCTAAACCTAGTAAAAAACCCAGCAAGTTTTCGGCAAGGTATAGCATCATATGTACGTCCTAATGAAGCAGTTATGATTGCGATCAATGACAAGCTGGCGGATAGCCGTGACGTGTCATGGCTATGGGATATTGATTTTACCGGCTTGCAGATGTCTCACGTCGCTGTAACAACTGGAAGTCGAGCGGCTGATATGGCGTTACGTCTTGCATATGACGAGACAACAGTAGATATAGTCAAACCTCATATAGATGAGGCGCTGCAAGAATTCGCAAAACTGCCAGGCGACAAGGTGATCTTTGCTAGCTACACGGCCATGTTACGGCTGTACGAGATACTTAAGACCAAAGCAGGGAAGAAACTGTGAAGCAGATCCATGTAGTCCACATATATCCTGACGAAATGAACACGTATGGCGATCGTGGCAATCTCCTAACACTGGTCAAGCGAACTGAGTGGTATGGCTTTGAGCCTGTGGTGCACTATTACCACGTCGGGGAACCATTCCCTAAGGACGCCGACATAGTACTCGGAGGCGGTGGCCAGGACTCAGCTCAGGACGATATCCAGCATGATGTACTGCGGATTGGAGACAGGATACATAAGCTGGTCGACGCAGAGGTGCCTATGTTATTAATTTGCGGTACGTATCAACTATTTGGAACACGGTTTGTGACACACACAGGCCAAGAGATACAAGGTATCGGCGTTTTTGATTCTGAGACTATCGGTGACAATAAACGTTTGATTGGTAATGTTGCAGTATCATGTACCGATTTTGGTACGCTATACGGGTTTGAAAACCATAGCGGTCGGACAATACTCCTGAACGATCAAGCGCCACTCGGGAAAATTATCCGAGGTAACGGTAACAATGGTACTGATAATACTGAAGGAGCTCGGACTCGCAATGCTTTGGGGACCTATATGCATGGTCCATTGTTGCCGGCAAATCCCCAGTTAGCAGATGGTCTGCTTACGCTGGCATTACGGCGCCATGGCGTGGAGGTTACCTTAACAGGTCTAGACGATACGCTGGCCGCACAAGTTCGGAAAAGTGCAGCAACTCGTGATTATTAATCACGTCCTACCATGGTCATGTATATATATTAAATGGGTATAATAGGCAGCATGGATGTGCGAGACCCGCTAACCGTCATAAAAGGCGTAGGCGATGAATTAGCAAAAAAACTGAATATTTTGGGGCTACATGACGTAGGCGACGTCATACAGTACCTGCCTCGACGCTATGAAGACTACAGCGAGGTTGTCAGCATACGTAACGTGCACCCGGGTCCGGTTACCATCAAGGGCGTAGTTACACAAGCTAGTGGGAGATATGTACGTCGTGGCATGCACCTTACCGAGGCAGTTGTAAGTGATGACACTGGCAGCTTGCGTGTTATTTGGTTTAATCAGCCATATCGTGCAAAGGCGCTGAAATCGGGCGTTGCATACTACTTTTCAGGGTTATTCGAACTCAGCCACCAACACATGCAGCTTATGAATCCTAGTGCCGAGTTAGTTAGTGACTTTACCGTTAACACAGCCAGGATCATACCCGTCTATCGAGAAACTAAAGGCTTAACCAGTAAGCAAAT
>JAJZCD010000052.1 GCA_021851735.1 bacterium
TTCCGATCTATTTGGGACATCGAGAGCGCCAGTCGTAACAGCACTTTGCTCGACAATAGTGCCCCCCTGGCAGGCCCACATGTGTTGCTTACTAACACTTACTAGTACCATCTTGGCGGCAGTATTGCCGGCACAGTAGTTCGGTTGGGGAGCAGCGACAGTCGTAGTATGGACCGTAGCCTTCGTCTTAGCCGGCGATACGGTTTTATTCGCAACAGGCTTAGACCCGTATCGCCCAAAGGCGAATAAGGCAACACCCACCATAGCAACTATCGCCAAACCTCGCAGCCGATGGCGGCGCGTTTCTTTGCGGCGCGGTTCTGTTTGCTGACGGGGGAAAATCGGTTTCATCACGATCTAGTATACTACGTTTCCTTTTTCAAAATTAACCATAACTAGTTATTCTAGCTTACCTAACACTCAACGCCCACCGCAAACAGCCGAAAACGCTACGATTGGGTTGGTGCCACGGTACGATTGGACTGTCTGGCGCGCCATGCCTGCACACCACGTACTAATATATAAAGCATAAATACCATTGAGGTTATGAAAAAGCTTACTGGGTACGGCAGATAGTAAGCGATAAACAGTCCTGACCAGGTAACCATTAAGGCTACTAACACTGATACAGCCATCCCTTCCGCCGGACGTCGCGTTAGCCGCTCAGCCACCGCTGCCGGCGTGACCAAAAGCGCAAAGATCAGCAGCACACCTACAACCTGGACTGCTATTGATGTCGCCAACGCCAGCAGCAACATAAAAGTTATGCCCGTGCCAAGTATTGACACCCCTTTTGCTTCAGCGACATCCTCATCCAGCGACGTAAAAAGAAGCCGTCGATACAGTAGTGCCACTGCTGCCAGCGTCACGACACCAGCAAGCAGCGTAACGTATACATCGCCACTACTAATACCGAGAATCTCCCCGAAAAGCAACGAATATGCTTCCGTGGCATATCCCTTGTATAGGCTTATAAACAATACTCCTAAGCCGAGCATAAAGGCTAGCACTGTGCCAACCTGTACATCTCTAGCAGCAGTTCGGCGTCCGAGCACCGCGATAGTCAGACCGCTTCCACCTGTAAATGCCAGCAATCCAATAAGCGGGTTAAGCCCCAATAGTATTGCGGCTGCAGCACCCGCAAAACCAGTGTGCGACAATGCGTGAGCGGCAAAAGACAACCGGCGCAACACAACAAAATATCCGACTACTCCTGACACGATCGCTACAATAGTGCCAGCTTCGAAAGCATGCTGCATAAATGCGTACTGCCACATACCCGCCAGGTCGGTGAATACATTAATACTAAAACCGCCCGTGGCCAACATATTAGTCATGGTGCATCACCTCCTCAATGCCAAGCACTGCAATGCGACCTTGTGAATCATGCAGCACTTCTATAGGTGCGCCATACAACGCTGACAAGGTTTTGGCGGTAACGATTTGGTCTACAGAGCCCATAGTCATTTTACCGTTCACGGTATATATAATTTTATCAGCAACGGGCAGTAGTGGATTCAAATCGTGAGCAATAAGTAAAATGGCAACATTCCGCGTACGAGCAACGTCGTAGATGAGTTGGATCAATTCTCGCTCTCGGCGGATATCAAGATTTGCAAGTGGCTCGTCCAACAGCAACAGCTCAGGGTTACCTACCAATGCCTGCGCTAAAAAGACGCGCTGTAGCTCGCCGCCCGACAACTCGCCAAGCGGCCGATACGCCAACATTTCTCCGTCAACTTGACGGAGTGCAGCCATAGCTTCGGCACGTTCAGCTCGTAAGCTACCCATAATACTCATACCCCACTTTATCCCATTGACACCTAGCCTCACTAGCTCCAACGCCTCAATATTCATCTCGGCATCGATAGGCCGACGCTGCGGCACAAAACCAATGCGGGGGTTTCCGCGCCGGGGAGCCGCCCCGAATACCTCTAAGGTGCCCGCAAGCGGTTTGTTGAGACCTAGTATAAGACGCAGTAGCGTGGACTTACCGACGCCGTTTGGACCTAGTACACCTACGAGCTCACCGGCATTGATCGTAAACGTAGCGTGCTGCCAGACAGCTTTACCTCCATAGCCAGCGCTTACATCCTGCGCGCTAATGATCACTTTAGATGTAGTTGATGCAGTCATATAGCACTTCTCCTATTTACCTGAGATCTGTGAGTTCAAGCTATTTTCGAGATTCACCAACTCAGCGTTCATCCAGTTTTGAAACGTCGCATTGGACGGTTGTATTGTTTCGGTCATCCCAATCACTGGCATCTTATTCTCTTCTGCAAGCAGCTTCATGTGCATAGTTAGCGGTGTAACGGTTTGCTTGTTATACACCAACAATTTAGCTTGGCCATCCTTAAGCTGCTGCTGAAATGTCGCAACGCTACTAGCCGGAGGATTGTCCCCCTCGGCAATTGCCTGAATAAATGGTTTTGGTGAAATCAGATCCAATCCGGCAGCATCGGCAAGGTATTGAAAGACGTTCTCAGTCGCGGCAACTTTAGTACCGGCAAATCGTTGTTTAATAGCAGTGATGCGGTTCTGATACGTTGCCAGTGACGCATCGAGCGTCTGTAATCTTTGCCGGAAGTAGGGCGCATCAGTGGGCCGCTCAGCGATAAGGTCTTGTTCCATCCGTCCGACCACTGCATTCACATATGCGGGGCTATACCAGAAGTGTGGGTTATCCCCCGGCTTTTTACCAAGGAATGCCGCTACGTTAAGTACTCGCCGATGTGTACTCGGATTAGCGCTGAGCAGCTTGTCACCCCAGCTATCGTAGCCAGCACCGTTCAAAATAACATAATCAGCATTAGCGAACGCACGAGCCGTAGCCGTATTGCTTTCATACTCGTGCGGATCTAGGTTCGAGCCGGATATAATACTAATGACATGTACCTTCGTGCCGCCTAGTTGCGAAACCAGGCTCCCCCAGAAGTTTTCACCTGCTACTACTTGTATAGCTTGATTAGTAGCCACACGTTTGTTGGTCTTAATCGTTAGTATGACGCCAAGCAGGACTCCAAGTAGCACTATAGCGATCAAAATATATGGTAGTTTGGAACGATGCTGCTGCATATGGTCTCTATGTTCTTATGATAGCGTTATAATACTGCAAACGCATACTTTTTTGCAAATCTGTCGCAATTTGTAGTATGATTGCGACATGGATCCGTTTCTAAAACTACAGAAATCTCTCAGGTCGACCAAGCACAGTTTGACCACGCCACGCCGTGCAGTCTTCGAGGCGCTCCGAGGGCAGGAGCCCCTTACAATCCACCAGCTGGTAGCACGGTGTCCAAATATAGATCGAGCAACGGTATACCGAGTAGTTGCATTGTTTGAGCGGCTTGGTATTGTACAGCGTCTGCAAACTGGCTGGAAATACAGGCTAGAGCTGACCGGTGAGTTCCATGAGCATCACCATCACGCCACGTGCCTGCGATGCGGCAGCGCTATTAATTTACCCGAGGATGCAGCACTAGAGGCACGCCTATATGCTCTCGCCAAACGCCACCATTTTCGTATTGAGCGCCACCAGATAGAGGTTCAGGGATTTTGTGACAGTTGTTCAGCGGTTAGAACGTGAGCCGCTTGCCTTTTGTTGAGCTGGAAGCTCAGGATCGGCTTGATGTACTACCACCTGCGGGAACGGTATAGCCACTCTCAAATACTTACTGCAACATAAGCTCTTTCGGTACAGCTTCTCCTTTCTCTGCGAGTAGCTCGTTAAATTTCTCGTATGGCGTATGGTAGCCGAGGCTTTGCCTCGGCCTGCTGTTTA
>JAJZCD010000019.1 GCA_021851735.1 bacterium
TGCTGCATAAGATACTCCAGCATGCTGATAGGCAGAGTCCTCACTACAAGTGGATAGCCCTTAGCAATACTACGCTCGGTATGCTTATGGCGTCATTGAACGCCAGTAGCCTGATAATCGCCTTGCCTGTGATCTTTCGTGGCATTCATATAAACCCCTTGAATGCTAATAGCTTTACCTACCTGTTATGGATTCTATTAGGGTATATGCTCGTTACCGCTGTCCTCGTTGTTACACTCGGCCGACTCGGCGATATGTACGGCCGGGTTAAGATGTATAATTTAGGCTTCATAATTTTCACGCTTGGTGCGCTCGGCGCATCGCTAACTTGGAGTCAGGGCTCGGCTGGCGCGCTTGAGATCATTATTTTCCGCATGGTCCAGGCTGTCGGGGGCGCTATGCTTATGGCTAATTCTGCCGCAATTCTTACCGACGCCTTTCCGGAGAACCAGCGTGGCATGGCACTTGGCGTTAATCAGATTGCTGCCATGGCGGGTGCTTTTATTGGTATTCTCGTGGGCGGATTCCTTGCACAATTCTCTTGGAGATGGGTATTCTTGTTCAATGTGCCAATCGGCATACTGGGCGCTGCATGGTCCTACGTAGCACTAAAAGAAATCGATGTTTTTCATCCGGCCAAGATCGACTGGTTGGGCAATACGACATTCGCCGCCGGTCTTGCAATCCTGCTTACGGGCATTACGTATGGCATTAAACCATACGGTACTTCGACTATGGGGTGGAACGATCCATCGGTTATTGGCATGATTATCGCCGGATTAGTATTGCTGGGGTTATTTGTGTATATAGAGCGACATGTCAAACAACCAATGTTCAATTTGCACTTGTTTGGCATACGGGCCTTTACGGCTGGTAATGTCGCAGGATTGTTGGCAGCCGTCGGACGGGGCGGATTACAGTTTATGCTTATTATGTGGCTACAAGGGATCTGGTTGCCGTTACACGGCTATACCTTTGCCCGGACACCGCTATGGGCCGGCATTTATATGCTGCCAACGACAGCCGGGTTTTTAATAGCCGGCCCACTCTCTGGGTACCTCTCCGACAAATATGGCGCTAGGCCGTTTGCTACCGGCGGCATGGTACTGGCGGCTATTAGTTTTGGGCTGATGGCGCTACTGCCAGTTAACTTCCCGTACTGGGCGTTTGCGTTAATCTTATTGTTTAACGGATTGTCATTTGGCATGTTCAGTTCTCCCAATACGGCAGGTATTATGAACTCTGTGCCATCAGAGCATCGGGGTGTGGCTTCCGGTATGCGGGCGACGTTCCAGAATATTGGTATGCCACTGTCGATTGGTGTCTTCTTTTCACTCATGATCGTCGGCTTAACGGCAAGCGTACCGGGAAGTATTTACCGGGGCCTGACATCGAGTGGTGTGTCGGTGGCAGTGGCATCACACCTATCGCACTTGCCTGCTATTAGCTATTTGTTTGCAGCTTTCTTAGGGTATAACCCGCTCAAAACGTTACTTGGATCGTCGGTGCTACATAGTCTCAGCCCGAGCGCTGCGGCACGTTTAACTTCTAAAGAATACTTTCCGCATATCATTGGCCAGCCATTCAAGCACGGCTTAGTAATTGTCCTGAGTTTTGCTATAGCGGCATGTATTGTAGCGGCGATAGCTTCATGGCTCAGAGGTGGCAAATATATCCACGCAGAAGCTTAGATGGCGGCAATAATCGTGTACGTTATTTCTTATTGCCGTCCGGGTTCCACTGCTTCCATAGTAGATAGATACATGCCCAACCTGGTGGGCCACAGAAAAATAGAACGACGTAGCAAGCTAATTGGAAGAGGCGCTCAAGGTTAGGATCTATAGTCATGGAATGGACTATACTATGACGTGTTCTTTGGATCAATGACCTTGATGCAATAGGTTATTCTAGGAATAGGCTGCCAAAGGCAAGCAGGTGAGCGCATGATGCCTCGAGTTTTGAATAGAAGTCTAGTCTCCTAGCAAGGAAATAACCTGGAACCCGTATGTCTCGATAGCTTCTTTTGGCCAGATCTCCCAGTCTTTGGTTTTTCCGACATAGCCAACCCTCTTCTCCATACTGCGCCCAGTGTATTTTCCTGTCTCTGGGTCCCATTCTCTAAAGAGAATTACATCATCCGGCTGCACATGCCAATCCGCCAGCCTTAGGTCGTATGTTTTCTGGCCTGTACGAACTAATTCGTACGATTCAGGCTACATCTTTTTCTCTATCTTCTTCATGACACTATGATAAGTCCAACGTAACAAGATAAGCAACCTTCGTAGGTCGTTTATATTCTCCACGTAGCACAGCAAATGACTGCGCATGATTTGTTGCGGTTACGTTGCTATGGGACCAGGGTATGAAGTGTTAGGTAGTCTGCCTTGCCTTAAGATACATTTCTGCCCGACGAGGGCTTCGCAGAACTATGACGTCTTTGTCTACGTAAGATTCCAGTAGCTGCCGCATATGGGGAGCGACAGAATGATTAAACCTCAGAATAAAGGCAAAGAAGTCCCAGCCTAAACGCTCTTTCCATGTTGGCGGCATGTCTTGCCTGACTGTTTTGCGAAACTGTATTCGTCGCTTAATAGCACGCCAAATACTTATGTAAGTTGGATAATCTAAAAATATTATTGTGTCAGATTCAGGCAGCCGTATATCAAAGGTTGACTTGTAATTTCCATCCATAATCCATTGCTCTTTTTTTGTCTCACTTAGCACCCTCGAACGCCAACTATCCGTATCAGTTTGGTATGCGTGCGATTGGTCATGGTATATGCGGTCAAGGTGTGTAAGTGGTATCCCTGTACAGATCGCAAGTTTTCGTGAAAATGTAGTTTTACCAGCACCAGGACAGCCTATAATAGAAACTCGCTTCATGCTCTGATTGTATACCAAAATAAAAGCTTAGGCTGCTGTCTTGGTAATTAGTCGGGGATATCCCTTAGGTAGGCAGCATGGATTGCCAATGAGGCCGGAGAGCGTAACAGTACCTTCGTCTATACCAATATGTTCGGGTTCTAAGCTAAGATCCTAACGACGTACGAAGGAGACGGTTTACTTGGAGGGACCCATGAAAGGCCCCTCTCTACAGCTTCTATGGACTCGGATCGTTGTGCACGCCTTCGCACACGGTTCTCTGGTGGCCTAAAATTGCCCATTGTAACCGTGCGGGGTTTTTAGAAACATTGAATTTGGACGGGGTAGTCCTAGCGGTTGGAGTGGTTGAGGTTCGCATGGAACGATTGTGATACCTCTGCTAACTTTTGTTGTACAGCCTGCCGGTCACTGTCGTCACTGTGCTTTTGGAGTGGAAACGGCCATATGCCGGTTGTCGTTTTTGAAGTGGCGTCGTAAGTAAAAGTGATATTACCAGATGTGCCGCTAACTACCACTTTGCTACCATCGGAAAAGAGTACGAGATATACTGGCGTAGATGTTTTGTTGGCTAATAACATAGCCCTAACGATGGTTTTTGAACTGAACTGACTCTGTGCGGTGGTGACTGCGCTTTCGAAGCTAACGCTAGTCGTTTTAGTCGTGTTGGTGGTGGTCGGTACGGTAGCGCCCGTGCTGGTGGTAACGCTGCCAGTTTCTGTAACCTCGCGCGTGGCTACACCGTTACTTGTATCGTCCGTCTTGCCTATTGCCGTGGCGTCTGTCGCTTTGGCGGTCGTGGAAGTATGTACACTTGTGCCGTTGATGGTAGCGGCGGTGTTAGTGGTGCCCGTCGTTGTATTGGTCAGACGAAGTGCATGCGCAAGGCTTGGTGCTGCGACAAGGCCAAGAATTGTAGCTCCTGCCGCTAATTTCTTGAAGGTTATTTTAGTAGTTTGTAGTGCCATGAACGGTTATCCTCCTTTGTTACTTTTTAGTACTATATGTAACGTATAGCGGAGTAATTCGTTACATATAATAAATCAACACAGGAAACATGCGCCACAAACGGAGATTTACAAAGATGTACGATACCTACGCAGACGATATATTTCGTTATATTCTTGTGCATGTACATGATCGTGACTTAGCCGAAGACCTTACGGCTGACACTTTTGTACGTGCCTTGAAGGCTATAGATCGCTTCGATTTTTCTAAGCCACGCCCATGGTTGTACAAGATTGCCCAGAACCTGTTGTACGATCACTGGCGTAAACGTCGAACTGAACAGCTCCCGGAAGATTTTGATGTTACATCGGACATTGATCTCGAAGAGGGTCTTGAGCGGCAGCTTACGCAAGAACGTGTTCGAAGTGCAGTAGCTCTCTTGTCAGAGCCCATGAGGTCGGTTGTTATTCTACGATTTATCTCTGGCTATTCTGCAAAGCAGACAGCCGAAACACTTAATATTAGTGAGAGCAATGTGCGTGTCATACAGTTTCGAGCGCTTAAGCGGCTGCGGGGACGTCTGTCGTGAAGGATATTCGCCTTACGTGGCAACTGCGTAAACAAGTAGGCTCCCGCCAGGAAGCAGATGACTTAGCCGCATTGGCCGGCGAGTTGCGCCGGACGTCCTTGCCCCATCTGAGCAAAGAGGCTAAGAATAATATAGCTGAGCAACTTGGTATACATCCGCAACACTACCGAATTGAGCGACGGTTAAGCCTGGCTACGGGTTTCGCGGCACTATTGGTATTCGTTGTTCTAATACAGATTGCACCACCGCAGAGTCACTTGTATGGTGTAAAAGCTGCGTTCAGCAGACTCGTACCGTGGTCTCATCAAGTGCAGACTCCCCGCCATCCAATGTCGCTTCCTGTCAACCATCCAATGTCGCCGCTTCCTGTAGCACCTCTTCATACAGACAAGAAGGTGCCCGTTCCGTCTACTCACGGTACTACCGTAGCCCCAAACTCTACAAAACAAGATCATAGTGATGCTCAAAAACAGCCTGACGCCCTGAAGCGACTACCTGAAAAAAAGGATAATGGTGTCTTTGATAAATTGCCTGAAGAGCTTCATGACATTATCTCGCAGCAATTACTAAACCAAACTCTCAATTATGAAAAGCTGTAGTCGTTTAAGTATGTTTTAACGGAGCAAGAAGGCTGGTTGGGGTTCCCCAAAGTCACAACTAGAAGTAACTCAACTATTGGCTAATGCAATGAGCAAGCCAGTAGCGTCATCGGAGTGCTTATATCGAATATGCTGCCAGTCAGGATCGCTGTCTTCGCTTGTGTGCTTTACTGAAAACATTTCTTTAAATCCACCAGAGCTGATCATGGCACGAATTTTTTGTCGGTCTTCCTCTTTGCCTAACGACCAGCCCTGAGGTAATAAGCCATCTGTTCCTAATAATATAGCGGCTACGCCACGTAAGGGTATGCTACCGGCTTGAATATACTTTGCCAAATTAGGGTCGCCATTCACAAGACCGCTACCATGTCCGTCAGGATTGTTATTTCTGTCAATGAACATCTCTATAAGGGCAGTTTTGACACGTTCGTCTTCACGAGCTTGCCTTGGCGTTATGCCTTTTTCGCGCGCAATTTTGCCGATTAGAACAAACATCTTATTGTCAAACTTGGCATTCTTGTCGTCGGTAAACACTTGCGAATGACCGTCTTCGAAAAACACGATGCCAAAGCAGTCGCCTGCATGTGCAAAAGCAAAAGAATCATTATCTCTGCTGAGTGTAATGATAGTTGCTAAGGTAGCGGGTAGCGAATGAGTGTCAGATAGCTTGCCGCCAAGTGCAGTGCTAGCTTCAAGGAGTTCACTATTTAAGGCAATCACCATTTCTTCGGGAGTGGCATAGGACTGTGTAGTAGCAAATCTATCCTTTAAGAAATGCGAAGCAAAGTGGGCCCCAGTTTCGTTGCCAAGTGCTGGTATAGGTTTCAGGCTCGTTACCCCGTCGAATACGCCTGCAAATAGTACATTATCATTGCTAGCTACTGCAAAAGCGTCTTCGTTTGGCTTTTCCGGCAACCCAGCAATTGTTGCTGCTGATACGTTTAAAGCTTTATTGCCAACAACTAATCTTGTCTGCAAGTATACTTCTTGTTCGACAGACTGCTCGTAACTTAGAATAGCTCGCATAATGTCATTCTATCACTGACCTAACCGCCGTAAACTGTAATTCTCTGGAGTTGGTAATTAATTATTATTGCGTGCATATTTTAATACCTTTTGGCTTAAGCCCTTCAGTCCTGAACCTCAGCGTATGCTATTTTGCTTCGTCTGCCGCAGCCTGCTTTAGTCTGGCAAGTACGTTGTCAAGGGCCTTAATAAGCTCTTCATTACTTGCCTCAGACAGAGTAGCCAGCTCAGTAGGCTCTAAGTCATAGCGTTTGCCTAACAATTGCTGGGTTTTACTGTCTCTTCCTGTCTCGTCACTGATCACTAAGCTTTTAAGCTTTGTTGCCTCTGTGTGCAGGAGCTGCTTAATGTCCGTGCGCGTTATGGATCCATCTTTTTCAACGAGTTGTTGGGCATGTATGCGATCAACCTCATATTCCATTGAGATTGCGTTAAATCGTTCATTACCCTTCGCGTCACGAGCGGTCTCAATTGCTCGAGTACGTAGTATACCTTGCATAGCCTCTGGTGGGGCTTGGATGTCAATTAATAGCTCAATGCGGTTTATGGCAGTCTGATTTGATATGAAACCTGCTGCGATGCCAATGTTCTGGCTGTCCGGATGACGTGCGAAGACCTTAGCCCAGGTTTCCATCTTGTGTTCAAGTAGTGTGGTCATAGCGATTAGCTCATCGCTTATCCCTTTTATAAAATTGGCAAACTGTGAATCCATGATCGAATTATAGCACAGCAGCATGGAACAAAGACGCCAGAGCTCGTACCTGTATCTACTGTATAAAAAAGAAGCTGTTCATGCTGAATGAGGTTGGGGTGCAAAACATATCTCAGCATTGGCTGCTTAAAATGCGGTGTTTATATATCGCATTATGCCGTCGGCCGGCATATTTATCCACGGCTAGGACTATTGCGGTCTATGTCGTCCTGTGACTCAGTGCATAGAAATTACTGGATAGACTGTAGCACTTGATCCGCTTCAGCCAATGTCGGAGCAGTCGAGTTCAGCCAATAACCGGCAACTTTGTTATGAGTCGCCTTCCAACATGCCACAATTTGAGCGACACTGTTCCCGCGGTCTGTGGTAAGACCTGACATGACAGTTATTTTCGGGTTAGCCGCTCTTACTTGTGTAACAGCGCTGTTCACGAGGGATACGTATTCATTGAGATTTGACTCGTCACCTTGCGCCTCAATAAGATAGATGTCTGCTTGGTTCGCGTCACTCGGTATGTGACATCGGATGTATGCTTGCGCCGATGTTTCTGGGTATTTGTAATGACAGTCTGAGCCGGCTACATACACCAGGTCGACACCCGGTACTTCTATGACTTTCAAGTGATGTTGATGTGCTAGCTTAGCAAATTTAGGTAAGTACACATCGGGATGTTGCTTTTCGATCGTCGGTGTATTTGTTGTGCTTTCGATGCCGTACATTACCCAGGTGTAGCCTTTAGGGAATTTACCGTCTGCCAGGTCCTGCGCGAACTGTGCATACGACGTGTAGCTGGCAATTGGCGTTGCAGCATAACCATTCACAGGATTACTCTTTACAAATGCTTGCGGAGTATTAAAGAATTCTTGTGCTATTGCGGGATCTTTCGTTGCAAGGCCGCTTAAGATATTGCTTGTTACGAGAAGGCGTGTTGGTGAGGCTCCTCCTGCTCCACCGGCTGCCTTAATCGGAAGCTTCCACTGCTGGCCACGCAAAACCACAGAAAATACGCACTTAGACAGATGTGTCATGCTATTTATACCAGTTGTAGCCATACACATAGGTGAGCCGCTCGCAACTGCTTTGCTATTGATGTTCACTAGCATACCGTGAAATAGCGCCCATTGTTGAAAGGAAGCGTTGTAAGCCGCCTGGGTAGCTCCACAGTCAAATAATTGGACTAGGGGCTGCGCTACAGTAAGTCTGCCGCCTGGAGCATTTACTCCCACGCAATATCTACTGCCTGGGTATTTAATTGCATAGGCTTGTAGGCTTTGTCCATTAATGCTCGTTTTCCTGGTAGGGACAACCTGCCATATTTCTGACTTGGTACCCCCTTTGCAGGTAATAGCATCAATATTTTTGTTAGTAAGCGCGGAGTTAGGAGCCGTCGTTTGGCTTGTTCTTCCCACCGCATTCAGACATAGGTGTGACGTCTGAAAGGTTAAATCAGAAACTACTTGCCCGGTATTGGGTGTTGCGGCATGTGAAACTACGTACAACCCCGCTCCAATTATTGCTATAGCGGTGACGAAAAAGACCGCCACAATATCATGAGCAAACCCGTTCGCGTTTAGTTTTTTTATGTTCATATGATTGTGAAGCCTTTTTGCGGCGTTCTCTTACTAGAGAATAATAAGCATTTTGGTAAACGTCAATAGCGCATGTTAGAAAGTGCACTACTATTGGCTGCCTGCCGGTCTTGAGCCTGGATAAGCTATGTTAGGTTGCATCTATCCAGTCACGAAGCTTTTTGTTCGTTTTGATTCCTCCGAACCGGATCGTCGGTACTTCTTCTAAGCTAATGCTCTCAACGGATCTTACTGCTTTATCTTTATGTAATGACTGAAGCAGAATCCATAGTTGTGATGTCTGGTCCTGCAAAGAAGCGACCTATGTTTGCCTTATTCTTGGATTCGTCCATAGCTTCAACCTCGAACAAGGCTCTGTCGCTGGCAATGGTGTATTTATCAAGACTTACGGAGAGCCCATTCACTTCCCGACGGATTTGAATAGGCAGAAGGATGAACTTATCGTAGCTGAATGTACGAGTGGCGCGACAGCATGATCTGTCAGGGGCTAAGGGGTTTTGATTGAATCTTCTAGCTACAAGCTGTGACGGTCACTGCTTCTTTAAGACAAAATATGCCAAATTGGCTATCTCTTTCCTCGGGTCGATGACTCGAAAATCATCTCCGTATACTGCCTCGACGTTGACATTATGTAGTGAGGATACAATCGACATCACCTCTTCAAGCCGCCACATTTTTTCAGTCATTGACTCACGGCGCCATTCTGACCATGCGCCGTCTGTATCACGAGTACGGATAAAGACATCAAAATTAATTACCGACCTGTCGTGATCCTGATCGTTCAACCAAAGCCTTTGGAACCTCTCTGTTGCAAATGTCGTTAGGGGCTGAGCATAGAAGTCAATCTGCCAACCTTGGTACGTCCTAATGTCGAAGATAAGTAAGCCACCTTTAGCTAAGTTCGTGATGAGATTGGTCAGCATCTGTTCAAGCTGTTGCTTTGTCATCGCAAAGTTTGAACTATAGTCTACCCAGACGATGAGCTGAGATGGCTTTGAGAGTTTGAGCGATTCTACATCAGCTTCAAAAATCTCAATTTGAGGATACCTGGCACACAAGCGAAAAGCTTCTGATAGCATAGGACGCGAATTGTCGAACACTTGCAGTGTCTGGAACCCTTGAGAAACAAGTTGTCTTGCAAGGGCGGCGGTACCACACGCTGCTTCGACTATCAGCTTGTCTTTGTCGATTTTGTATTTTGCTGCGATGGCCTCCACAAACTTGCAACGCCGCTCTGTATATAGTCTGGGCTGTCCTCGTTATAGATTGGTGCAAAGACTGACCAGGCCGGGTTCTTTTTGAGTTTACCCAGCTTGGAATGTATTTCTTTAGCGACAGCACCAGGATGTTCTTCTGCCCGCCTCGCCCACTCTCCAAATTGGCCTACTTCTTGTTTGGCAAGTTGTCGCAAGCGAGCAAGCGCTATGGAATGCAGACTGTCTGCTGATGTGTCTATGGTTTGCATGGTTGCCTCGGGACGACCCGTTTGGCTAGTATGCAAGAAATCGCGCACGATATCACCTAGTTCGGTAGCATCCTTGTAGATAGCTCCATGCAAGAGGTCATGAGTAATGTATGAACTGTAGTCTTGATGTTGCGAGAGTACGAGTGTGGGCTTATGGAACAGTAGTGCTAAGGTCATCTCATGTCCTACTCGCATGTCCTCTTCGCTGGCTTCTATAATGACTACGTCTGCCGATGCAATACCCTGACGGATGAACGCATAGTGTGCATGGTTTCTATTAAGCCCCTGCATTTCATAGTCGTTAATCGAAGCAAGATACTTGCTCGTATCCTCGGGGGTGATGAGTTGGTTTTCCTTACGTACGACGCGAACTATTTTATCGATGAACGGTTGGTACTGATTCTTGCCGGCAAAGGGAGTTGTGAAGAATACGTTCATCGTCTCATCTTAGCAGACTTCCATAATGGATTGGAACTGAATGATGCCTTACGGACTATAAGGATAAAAATAATCTCCCGGTTACAATACCAAAGTAAAAACGCTTATGGCTCACCGTTTCCTCTTGGAATATAACCATTGCAAAAGAAAGCGAATCTAGCGCCAAAGGGGTTCGTAAGCTGCTTGACCAACAGAAATTAAACCGGATTAAGACTGAGCTTCTGGAAGTGTGGCGAATAACTAATAATGTAGCTCAGTTATCTTCCAGGGGTCAACTGCAACTTCGGTAAAGCGTAGCCACGTAGGCTCAATTAAAAAGTATCGTTCTGAAGGGTTGTCTTTGTAGCGCCTTGCCGTGGGGTTCTTCTTGAAGTAAACCTCAGAATACTTCTCGACTTCATCGCCTTCTAACATTCGAGCAATGCCGTTATATTGAATTGTGCCTTTGTCGTCCCAGCCAATAACAACGGATACGTTACCATTTTGAGATATATTTTTAGCTTTGCGACTATCTATCGATGTGCCAAAAACTAGCTGAAAGTCTTCAATGCAGCCAAACGCGACTACTGCGCTTTCGGGTAAGCTTTGGCTATTGATGGTAGACACGACCATATATGGTCTGGAGTTCATGAAGTCAAATATTTGTTGGTTATTGTGCATGTAATTATCATACCAAACAAGGAGACTTCCAAAGGAGCCCTACATTGTGTTTATGATTGCCTCTGACATCCGTTTCCCTTGGGATAGATCTCCTATGCACTGGTAGCTCAGAAAGACTGCAAGGTTCCCCACAATAGAGAAAGTTATAGCCGTGATCAAGGAAGACCTGTGAGGTTAGCGTGTTATGTCAGGCTTGTAAACTTTGACGTGAGAATCGAAGAACTTCTCGCCAGATTTTAGCGCCTTAAGGTAAACAGCTACTGGTGGAAACAATGGCTTAGGTAAGTCGTCAAGGTCAAACCACTGCCAATCAGTAGTCTCATTCGGCGCATTATTTATAGGATCGCCACTTACATATTCCGCTGAAAATGAAATATCGACATAGTGTTTTGGCTCCATCTCTGTGAAGTTATAAACACCAAGGAAAGACACATTCGTTACCTTAACGCTACTACCAGCCTCCTCCTCAAGTTCTCTAAGAGCGCCAGCTTGGAGAGATTCTCCCAACTCTAAGTGACCGCCGCCACTTCCCCAATAGTTTGCAGCGTGGCTACCCTTGCGTTGGTGAAGCATGACGTATCGTCTTTGTCCTTGCTTCTTTATAACAATTATGCCGACACCTACTTTTGGCTTTTCCATGCTGTTTATTGTATTTGATAAATGGTTTCAGTTCCAGCCTTAGTATGCAAAAGACACCTGCTGAATGTCGCAAAGGTCTTGAGTTTTATACGGTTTTGGCTCCCTCTAGCAGACGTACTTCGTAACTATGATGCAGCCAACATGGCTACTGCTTCACTTACAGACACAGGTTTTTCGTAAGCTGGAGGATCTGGACGATCGAGGGTATTATCCTTACCGGTAAGTGCTCGACGCAAGAATCGTCTTAAAGTTAAACCATCAATTGAACCTGCGATACTTGGGCCTCCCGTAAGCGTGTCAATCATTTCTGATTTCGAATAAAGATATAGTGCTGCATCAAATAAACGTGGTCGCAGGTTATGTATAGATGTTAACTGATCACTTAGACCTTCTACATTTTTTACTTGGCTGAGCACTCTTTTGGCAGAGCTTAAGTTTTGACGTTCCTCCAACAACAAACCACGAAGAATATACCCCCTTTTCTCATATGATGATGGTGATATTGTCCGTAAAGATGGTTCTACTCTGGCGAGCAACCTTATAGCATCGCCGATAATCGGCTCAATACTTTTTCCTGGTTGGGCCTGTATTGGGATATTGAGAAGTGTATCTTGTAGGGCGGACCATCTGGGCTCCAGCTCCTTATCTAGTTGAAACACTCCACTCCAAAGTTCATCCAAGCTAGCTCTAGCTTGATGAGCCTCCGCAACCGCTTCGGCTTTTCTGGTTTCAGCGAATTCGGGATCAAACTCTCGACGTTCTTGCTGTAAAAGACGAGTTTGGAAACTGAGAAAATCTAAAATACCGTCAAAATGCTCTGTGCGTATTTGAGTAGTCGCTGCAGTTAGTGCGTGATACCTTCCGTCGGTGTCGGCTGCAAACGGTATCTCTTCCCCGTCTTTTAACGCTTTAATCACTTGAGAAGTAAAATCCTCAACTTGAGAAAGCCGAAGTGCCTCGTCAGAACTAGTTATGTGGTGCCTAGTGTAAGTATTAATAACAAATTTAAATATCGCCGTGTTTAGTGGTTTCCAAATTGTACGTAGCCTGTCATGTGATAATCTTAAAGTTCTCATCTGTTCCGGCTCGGTGATACCGTCCCATTCTAAAAAGCCCGGTAAATTATTCGCCGGGTTAATAGAATCAGATTCAACACGCCACTGCTCCCTAAGCTCAGTCTCGTAGACGCCGACTCCACCCATCACGGCATATGCATTTTCTGCAAAAACTAATGCTTCTGCTTCGGCAACGTCTACATCAGTAGAGAGATAATCAAGCAGACCAATAGTGTCCACTGCTCTTTGTTCTACATCATACGTATGATCTGAAATATACGCTGGAGCATCATTTAAAATATCGGGAGCGACCTCGATCATTAAAGAATAATAACATAAATAAGTTATTAATGCAAACTAGGCTCCCCGAATTAACACTCAAAACGCAACTCCCTAAAACTTGAGAGCCATGCGGTTTCTTCGTATCCTGTTGTTTGCATAGGACAACTAATACGAAAGGAGTGTGCCCGCATGGCTCACCATCACTTTACCCGATCGGATCGGGTTCTTCTAGCGAAACTACTAACGTCGGGACTTGGGACTCGTTCCTGTGCTCGTATCCTGGGTTTCCACCCGAGCAGTGTCTACCGGGAGCTCAAGCGTGGTACGGCCAGTACAGCAACCGGTTACGACGTTCGCGTCGCACGACAACGAAACAAACGTCTCCGCACCGCCGCTAACCAACAACATCGCAAATTGCACGACATCGAAGCTGAGCGGATCACGGTACTCCTCAAGCAGTGTTACAGCCCCGACCAGGCCGGACAAGCCGTCGGCCTTAGCCACAGCACCATCTACCGCTGGCTGTGAGCACAACCAAAGGAGTTCCTGAAGCACATGTGGCAGTACCTCCGCCATTCCAAGCTCAGGCGTAAGTACGGCACGAAACGCCGGGAGAAACAGCGCGAGCTAGCCATGAGATACTGTACGATTCCAGTGTGTAAGCTTGCATAAACCCAGCACATAAAAAAGCGGGTAGGTACAATACATCCTTGAAGGAGGAAATATGTACACTACCCAAACTAAGTCTACCAAACGTACTACTAAACCAGCTAAGCTGCCGGTATTCCAAGACGACCAGGATCTCCAACAGTTCCTGCGGCGTAACCTTGAAGATAGCCTACAGCAACTCATCAAAGTATCGATAACAACCATGGTCAAAGCCGAACTGGAAAGCTTACGTTCGGAACTGCCAATTCCGCCTGCTTTCAACGGCTACTATCCTCGGCAGTTGACGTCGCCCTACGGTCGGATCGAAGACGTACCCATCCCGAGATTACGTGACGGCTTTGGCCCGGATACCATGCCACAGTCGTTGCAGGTATTCGAAACCGAACAGCAGCGGTTCCTCAAGATTGTCGGTGAGATGCACCGGATGGGTATATCCCAACGTAATGTCAAACGCCTAGCAAAGCTCTGCTTCGGTATAACAATCTCCACCGACAAAGTGGGAGCAATCCACAAAGAACTGGCCGACAAAGAAGAGGCCCAACTGAACAGCCGGAGTTTGACCGGCATTTGCTATCGGTATCTCGTTGCCGATGGTATCTGGGCCACAGCCAAAGGTTACGGCTGGGAAGACAATGACACGGTGATGTTATGTGCCGTTGGTATCCGGGACGACGGAAAAGCTGACATCCTCGGGTTTCGTATTGCCCGAGCTGAAGACGAGGCCAGCTGGGAACAGTTCGTCCAATCACTCATTGACCGAGGGTTGGATACTAAACAGCTACAGCTCCTCATTGCTGACGATGGAGGCGGGCTCAGAGCGGCCAAGGGCAAGCTCTTGCCCCGTATTGCCCTCCAGGTCTGCATTGTGCACAAGATGAGGAATGTCATGAATAAGACCAGTCAGAAACACCGCAAGGCGGTAACCGAAGGATTGAAGGCTATATACCAAGCTGAGACCAAGGACGAGGCTACGAACAAAGCCAAGGATCTCATAAAACAGTGGTATGCAACTGAGAAGACAGCCATGGAGTCACTCAGGTTTCATTTCGAGGATACGGTTACCTACATGGATTTCCCAAAGGAGGATTGGAGTAAGCTCCGGACAAGCAACCTGGTGGAGCGGCTGTTCCGGGAAGTGCGGAGGAGGATCAAGGTGATTGATAACAGCTTCGATTCCACTGATTCATTCACAAACTACAGTGCTACGACATTAGGTAGACTGCAGGAGGTATATATGCGCTAGAAGATACACTGCGAGCAACGACCTAAGCCAACAGTAACAATTTGTACCTACCCTTACTTACACACTGAAACTTGACACTACCAGCCAAGAAGCGTTGGATCGACGCCCGGCCCCAGACAGTGAACGACCGCCTGTTCTACGGCCACTGGGAGGGCGACACGGTGCGGGGCAAGAACAATACTGGCTACCTGGTGACGTTGGTCGAGCGGAAGAGCGGGTACGCTCTCGTCGGCTACATTCCGCAGGCTACCAAGGAAGCGTTCCGTGTCTGCGCCGAGCAGCTGCTCGCCCCGTTGCCAAAACACTTGAAACGCAGCCTGACGCTCGACAATGGTACCGAGATGGCTGACTTTGAGGAATTGGAACGGCACACCGGCCTGACGATCTACTTCGCCCATCCCTACCATTCCTGGGAACGGGGCAGCAACGAGAACTTCAATGGGCTGCTCAGGCAGTTCTTACCGAAATGCTCCTCGTTTACCGGCACCACCAAAGAGCAGGTTGACCTGGCGGCCAACCTGCTCAATACTAGACCTCGCAAACGACATGGCTACGTCAGCCCTGCCGAGCTCCTCAAGCCTTACTTGGATATCGCGATTTGAATGAGAATTCAGGCTCAACTGACTTTGACGAAATGGAATCGAATAAAGTCAGAGCTAGTGGAGATGTGGCTGATTGTTGTTACTTGTCGGAATATGTAGCTGGCGAGCCGTACTTAGGCAGTCCCCGCGAGAGAATATAGTCATGCAGTCTTCTTTTCATGCCCTCAACCGTTTTTGGGTGATGCAAAAACTCCTGAAGGGTCATCAGTTTCCACCTCTGACCTTCATCCCCCAGCCTGATATTATTTATCTGCTTATCATTAACTGCTGCCACTAGAAAACAGGCCATTCGCCTCGCGTCGACGACGCCCGGATAGAACTTCTGCCACACAAATACCTCGGGGCCTAATGTGATACCTAATTCCTCTCGCGTTTCTCTTATTACCACCTCAACTGGCGTTTCGCCACCTTCTCGCCCACCCCCAGGCAAATCCCAATGGCCCGGGTATGGTATACCATCTTTATCATCACGTAATATCGCGAGAACACTATCCTTATAAAGTAGGGCTGCTTTAGCTCCCACAAAGTCTTTTTCCAGCTCTCGCTCTACTTTGCTCACGATAACCTCTGGCTTATCGGCAAGAACTGTATGCATACCAAGCTTCTGGGCGGCCTCGACATTTTCTTTAAGATCGTCAACGAACAGGCTCTCATCAGGCTCAACCTGTAGTTCTCTTAAGGCGTGCAGGTAGATTTTTGGGTCTGGTTTTCTGAGTTTAACCTGGTGTGAGAGAAATATATGTTCAAAAGGGTCGGTAGCGCCCTTGCTCGTAAAGATTCTCTCGTGCGGCTGGATTGTATTAGACAGCACTGCTATTTTAAGCCCACGTTCCTTCAGGCCTCGTGCAAATTCAAGCACATCCCCAAAGACAACACCGTCGCTCTCAAATTTGCGGCCGAGCAAGTTCTCGCGAACGTCAACGTCACGGATGTTAAACTCCTCCTTTGCCGCAGACCATAGCTCTTCCTCGGTAATTTCTCCAAGCCCAAGCTTGTATAGGTACTTCTTAGAGAAAGCGGAGAGCTGCGTATCGGTTAAGCCAAGCTCATGCTGTATGTCTGCATATGCGGCTGCACCGGGCCAGCTTATCAGCACATTGCCCATATCAAAAATTACAGCCTTTATCATGTATCCAGCATAGCAAACAACCATACTGGAATCGAACCAAAGCATGGCTGCAGTATGTCAAAAAATAAAATACCCCTGAAATAACAGGAACAAAATGCTTATGGCCCGTAGCAGCGGACACGTTGCGAACTGCTGCCATTGACTACAACGAATGTAGCCGTGGCATTGTGAAAGAGCTGCTACTGATCGCCATAGTGTAAATGCGTTGCCGTAGGGTACAATCCTTTTATGGTGCGTACTCTAAAGATTTGGAAGCCCGGCTCTGACTTGGTATCTCTGTTGAGCCATGATGGCGATACGACGCATTTTGGCGGTTTGAGCGAGCTTAGGTATTTTGCCGACTATCTAAGGGCTGTTCCTGTTAATTCTGCTTCGGATATTATGTCTGATGATGTTGTATTAATTAGCAACTGCGGCCCACAGTTCCATTATCAGGTGCGAGGCTTAAAGGCTACAAAAGTTATACAAATTGTTTCAGACTTAAACCTCACGATTCCTGATGAATTATTAGGCAACCACATAAAGCTTTGCCAGATTCCGCAGCCCAAAGTAGATAACTGGCACTACAGCTCTGTCGAGAAGTCTGTCCTTCTCTTCCGGAAGCAGAGTGACAACGATCGGCGGCAATATACTCTTGTGTATGGTGGCGGAGCCAGAAATGGTAATCGGAACGAGCAGTATAAGGAGTTCCTTGATCCTTCTAGAGAGTATGTCTCGTTATTGTTTACTTCTTCAGAGATCTTCCCTGAGTCGGCAAAGGTAAAAGACAAGGTTAGCTTTAACGAATTGCAAAAAGTATATTCGGAAACTAAATACGGTATTGTTATATCCGATCCTCAATACTATGACGCTGGTATGCTAACGCAAAGGTATTGGGAGTACTGTCTAAATGGGATGATTGCTTTCGTCGATAACGAGTACGACAAATTCTGTGCAGTTATTGGGCGGGACGATTTTATCAGAGTCAAGGACAGCAAGGAATTACAAGAAAAAATCGATTACCTGGAAATGCACCCTTTCGACAGAGACAAAATATTGTCCAGGCAACGTGGTATGATCGAAAACGAGATTGAGTTCATGAGAGATGGGAATGTCACTCTTTTAAAGAACTTAATCTTCAAGTTTCTTTGATCAAAAGGATAATCTCAAAACTATATAAACAAAAAGCACTCTCTTAATGCAAAATGCTTATGCTTGGCTCAGCTTGCCGGTCTCGAACTCACTCTGCAGTGTAGTCGACACCCTTGAGCAGCGGTGTATATTCGGGAGCGATCATGAAATCGTAGTAGACTTTATCTCCGTAGACGATGTACATGCGAACACTGTCGTTCTCCTGGTGGCTCCAAAATGCCAGGCCGTCGCTATGCTCCCAGAGTTTTTTCGCATCCTTGGGTAGTTGTGTACCGGTCGGTTGCATATGATAGCGTTCGATTGTTGACGCAAAGTCGTAAGGAGCATGGATTATGCAGTCGGCAATCTGTTCCTGCTTGCTGACGAGGTCGCGGTGCGCGCGTAGCACGCCTCCAAACACTTGCTTGAATGTAGTCTGGGGCTTGTCTTGTTTCTGGTCGTAAATCATGCGGAATAAGCGGCGAAGAAAGCGTCCATAAAATGGCATAGTGACGTACACGCTAAAGTCTGCCAGCTCAGCTAGTGAACCGTAGAGCGAGTAGATACCATCGACAATAATAACTGGGTGTGGTTTGAGAGTACGCTCGTCGACCGCGTCAACGGCAACGACGTCAAACGAAGTTAGACTGACTGTTTCGCCTGCTGACAGTTTCTTAAGGTCGGTGGCGAGTAGGTCGATTTGGAAGTTTCGAGGATCATCCCATTTATACGGACTTTCGTCCTTTTCGGCAAAGCGTACGCCGAGCTGGTACCAATCTTGTTCGACGAGTAGCGCCTTATCGCCAAAAGCGCTCATGAGCTGTGGCAGTACTTGTGAGCTTTTGCCGCTTGCCGATCCGCCAGCAACCATAATAATGACCGGTTTGTTTGGCGATGCTTCCACGCGCTGCTTCGTTTGCTTGATGATTTCTGCCAGAGTCATGCCATTACCTCGTGGAAACTGCGGTTTTCTTCCATACCTGGTGGGTTGTTCATATCGAAGCCATCGCTGCGGATGGACTGCAATACTGTTTGGGCTATCCGTGCCATGTGGGTTACGTTACCTACGATTGCGTCACCAGGAGCTATCCATATTTCGTGGCTCGAGTTCGTCTTTTCTAAAAGCGGCTGGATACGCTTCAATGCTTCAGTTGTGTGAGTGTCTGATTCACTGCCGAGCGCGATGTAGTGAATCTGGTCGCGGTGGAGCTGGTCGCTGACGTACATGCCATGACCATAGCTTTCGATTTCCTGCAGAGTGCCATGTCGCCCCGCGCCTTCGCGCAGTGAGAGCGCGATATTGTTGCTAGCCGGGAGAAGCAACCCACTTGCAAGCACAACATACTGCTTGTCGGCGGCAATATCACTCGGTTCCTGTGCCCTACCCGCTTCGTAAGCGTCCAGCCATGCCTGCAGTGAATACTCTTTGTCGATTAGGGGCGCTACTAGTTGGACGACTTTAATGTAGCCGGTTACGGCTGTTGCTGGGCGGCAGAAAATCTTTTCGGTCGTTGGGTATATGGAGACTGTCGTGATTTCATTCTCATCCTGAGTGTATTCGCTGACACGATCAGGCCGCCCTGTGATAACCACCAAACGAACTTTGCTGCGCAGTACCTTCTGGGTTATGAGCGCCGCATCAGCACGATGCCATCCTTGGCTTACAAGTACGACAACGTCGTTTTCGACAAAGTGCGGGTCATCGAGTAGGAGCGAGCTCGGAGCGCAGATGGCAGGTACGTCGCTGTACTTAGCGAGTAGCTGTTGGCCGGCCAATGCTGCTGGCAGCGAACTACCGCTGCCGGAGAAAAAGATCCGGTGAGCGTTGTGTAGCAATTTCTGGGCGGCGACTAGGCCATTATCGTCGGCAGCGTATGTGTCGGTGACGGCTTGTTTTGTAGTGTCGATGTAGGAGGCGTAGGCCTCAACTGATGGGGGCAGATTCATTGAAGTGATCTCCTATGACTTTTAAGATGAAGGACTTGACCGGCAAGTTCCTTGCGTAGCTGTACGTCGGAGGCTGATACGGGGACAACACCTGCTGCGGCCGAAAAGACGGCGTGGCGTAAATCCACAGCTTGCAAGGTTCGCGTTCCAGCGCGCTGGGCAGTCCTTGCCCGAACGAGCATACGCTGCGGGTCGATTTCGCCAACGCGCGCATCTAGCGAACTGGGTCGGAAAGAGCGGATAGCCGTGATGCCTCGTGCTATGGTTGAGCCGGTACTTGAGTTGTCATCGACTATCATAACACGACGTCCTTCGATGGCGTCAGCGTAGAGGCCTATAGTTCTTTCCAGTGTTTCGCCGCTTATGGTAAATATCCCCAAAGGTAATCCACCAGTTCCACTGGTGTGACTTGCGAAGGTTTGACCTTTACGTTGGCACCGAAAAAGCCCCAAGTATACAGTGTATGCTTGGGACTTTTTGCATGAGTGGGGTAC
>JAJZCD010000020.1 GCA_021851735.1 bacterium
GTTTTATACGGGCTGAAGTAGGCATGGATATCACCGTCATTGAAATACTTGGTGCACATATAGTAGAAGTGGTCGCTGGTTGTTAACCGGCGCCAGTCTTCTATGAGTGCCAGATCCCCGGTACTGAGTATCCGGTCTTCCAACTCATACAGTGCAGTGATCGCATTCACTTGCATGCTATTACCGAGCCATGCTGATAGATCACGCTCGGTATCGGCCCAGGTTATTGTGTTCGGAACATCAACCGTATCGACTGGCTCAAATGTGTCAGCCGCTTCGCTGACGGTCATAAACGTATGATGCTTATTCGTCAGCCACTCTTTGGGAAGGTGACTCAAGAACTCAAAGATGCCGGTCGCCTCCCACTGGTGCTCTCCAAACGTCTCGTAGTCCATAAACAGATCAAAGTTCGTGGCGTCTTGGTTTGCGCCAAGCCAATGAGCAAACTTATCTGCGGTCAGTGGCCACTCACCCCAGTCGCGATTGCCAAAACGAAAGGCAATATCGTCGCTAAGATGATAATTCTTCATAAGAAGACGGATCGTATCAGTATAAGCAGGTCTATACACGTAATTTGGGCTGCGCCAGCCAAGCACTGGGTCCCAGCCTTCAGAGAGAACCGCTTTATAGCCGGCCTTATCTGCCCAATATGCAACATCATTGTTGTAGCAGAGTTCGGTGTTACGGAAAACCTTCGGCTCTTGATCGAACACCTCACGAATTTTGTTTGCATGCATTGTAACCTGGCGTTCAAATTCAGCCCGACTGTAGAAAAATGCCAGACTATGGTGATAGGTTTCAGCTACGATCTCCACCCGACCCGTATTAGTAAGGTCCTGGAATGAACGTAACGCCTCAGGCGCCCATTGTTCAAGCTGCGATATAACCGTGCCGGTTATTGACAGGCTTAATTTGAAATCTGGGTTATCGCGTAATAGTTGCAAGAGTCGAGCGTTAGTAGGCAAGTAGGACTTCCCGGCAACCTTACGTACGATTCGTTCATTGTTTGCATCGTCTTCATAGGGTGCATCAAAATAGTTATGATTCACACCAGCATCAAAAATAGTGTAATGCCGAACGCGAAACGGTTGATGTACATGCAAATACAATACTATGGCCTTCTTATCGGACATACGCGCTCCTCGACGTCGCACCTATTACGTACATCGTGCATATTTTTTTCATACCGATGCTCCTTTCAAGTAATGCCGATATATGTTTGCAACTTTTCTGCCTGTATCGTCCCACGAAAAACTCTGGTATTCCTGACGCGCATTCGCTACAAGCGTATCCCGAAGTGCATCCTGCTGGACAACTGCAGTAATTTGGTTTGCCATCTCGTTAATATCCCAAAAATCTACTTTCAGGCAATTTTTAAATACTTCACTTATACCTGACTGTTTGCTTACGAGCGATGGCGTGTTCCCATACCCAATAGCCTCCAGCGGCGTCAGGCCGAAGGGCTCTGAAATTGAAGGCATTACAAATAGATCCCCTATAGCAAAGGCATCGCGCAATTGCTTGCCACGCAAAAAATCCGTAAATAATACATTCTTACCTATGCCGAGGTCGGCTGCTAGTGTGATTAACTCGTAGTACTGTTCTCCGCTGCCCACTATAAGGAACAAGGTCTTGGGCGCACGATACACCACTTCCTTGGCTGCACGTAATAAATTAGGCAATCCTTTTTGGATAGTCAACCGCCCAACGTTAACTACGACACGATATCCCTGTTCACGCATCGTTGCAAGGTATTGGTAGGTAGTGTCAGGCTCAATCATCCCGACGTCGGCCGGTTCAATACTGTTATGAACGACCTCTATCTTATCAGCTGGCACCCCGTAGTCCCGAACGATACAGTTCTTCGTATGCTGGCTGACAGCAATCACACGGTCTGCTAGATATACACCCATTTCTTCAATCTCTTGCACGAATGGGTTGCCATTGCTGCCACCAGCACGATCAGACTCAACAGAATGTATGTGTAAGATGACTGGAGAGCCGCGTTTTTCTTTTACGCGCATAGCCGCGCGTACCGTCAGCCAGTCGTGTGCATGTACAATATCAAACTCACGATCGTCTATGAGACGTGCGACAGACTTCTCATACAGCTCTTGCTGGTCATAAATATTGAGCCACTCTTCCGTACCATCTTCTTTGACGTACTTGTAGCTGTCATAGGCAATGCCCGAACGAATAACTTCTGCAACCCCTTGCGGCGTAGCGGCCGTAATAGACATAAAATCAATACCATGATCAGCAACGTAGGGCAGCACGAATTCGATATCAATATCTCGTTTTGAGAGAGCTTTGCAAAGCTGGAGACATACCATTCCCAAGCCACCGCTGTTATAAGGTGGAAGTTCCCACCCAAGCATTAAAACTTTCATTACTCTCTGTATCTGTCAATTGTGCTGTTAGGCTTACCTTAGCCCAGTATACGTACAAAATGTATCAAGCACAACCATATTCCGCTATTTTCTTTATGACAGCTGCACAATGATAGGATCATAGTCCTGAGCGAAAGCTTTAGCGCATTGCAACAAATATAATGGTTCCCTATATACAACAAGCCTTTGGGAAATTAGGAGTACGTATCAGCGACCCCGCATTATATCAAATGATGGCGCTACCGTACGGGCCCATCAGAACCCTTAGGATACGTACGTAGACTATCGCCGTTTTGCTCCCATTGCTTCAGGACATTCTCTATAATTTCCCACGAACGAATAACTTCTAAGTTACTGGCAAACAATGTTTGATCGCCACGAATAGCATCAGCGATCACTCTCTCGTAAGCTTGTGCTGAACGCGTGGTAAACGATCGGGCGTACTCAAAGTCCATATCGGCAGCCTGCGTAGCGTTCTTTATACCCGGCTGCTTAGTTTGTAGACGTAATGTTATACCCTCATGTGGCTGTATGCGAAACACCAGGCGGTTCTGCTCTCCTGGCATGTCTGGCGGCTGTCGAAACAAGACATCAATTTCAGTCCGTCGTTCACTGAGCGCTTTACCAGTTTGCAGTATGATTGGTACATTTTGCCAATCGGGACCGTTAATTGCAAGCTGCAAGCGGGCAAATGTTTCAATAGTAGAGCTAGGATTACCCACCTCGTCACGATAACCTTCGTACTGACCCCGTAGAGCCGCATCGGCAACTGATTCAGGCTGTATCGGTTGCACCATTTGCAAAAGCTTCAATTTTTCATCATGTATGTACTTGCTTTCCAGCTTAACTGGTTTGGCCATAGTAATAATAGCCAGCAACTGCAATAAATGGCTCTGGATAAGGTCACGTAATGCCCCAGTTTGTTCATAGGTGGCAATGCGCCCTTCAATATCAAGCTTTTCATAGGCAGTTACTGTTATGCGCTCAATGTGCCGGGTGTTCCATATACTCGCAAAGAGAGGGTTCTGGAAGCGGAATACCAGCATATTTTGTACCGTCTCTTTAGCAACATAGTGATCAATACGGTAAACTTGAGACTCATCAAAATATTCACCAAGCAGCTGTATCAGCTCACGGGCCGAAGCTAGATCATGACCGAATGGCTTCTCCACAAGCAGTCGTGGCAAGTTATCGCTGTCGGCTCCTGATAAGTTGTGACCGGTTTCACCCAATAATTGGACAACGCCCGCGAAAGCCTGGGGTGGAATGGACAAGTAGTACAGTCGATTTATGTCCTTGCCGAGCGGCGCTTCGATAGCGTGCACATCAGCAAGAAGCGTTTCATATGCTTGTCTGTCTTGCAGGTCCACCTGCCGCATCATAGTACTGTCCTTAAGACGCTGTGCGACCGTTTCGTTATAATCTTCACCTACAAAAGTAGAAAGTTTAGCGAACACATCGTCCTTAGATACTGACCTTCGGCTAATACCGAGTATGTGCAGCTGGTCTGGTAAATCTCCATTTTCAGCTAAGCGATACAGCGCAGGCAGAAGCTTTCTTTGCGACAAATCACCGGTTATACCGAAAACCACCAATACTAGCGGTTGCTTTAAACGATCATAGTTCACCTTGACACCTGCTCTCGCGCGCCGGCTTGTGCTCCCGCGCCATTTATATTATGTCCGCCAAATTTATTACGCTGGGCGGCTACAACTTTAGTAGCAAAGTTTACATCTCCTTTTTGACTCTTCAGGCGTACATCAAACGCTGCCTGAATAGCAGGCAAGTCAATGCCCATGTCTTTGGCAGCCTCAAGTGTCCAGCGTGCTTCACCACTTTCAGCCACGTACCCTGAGACACCTTCAAGCGTAGGATTTTCGACAAGCGCATCACGGCTCAACTCAGTCAACCATGACGTAATAACGCTATGGTGCTGCCATAAATCAGCCGCTTTTGCCAGATCTAGCTCTTGATAGGGACCGTCATGAAGCATGCGAAAGCCCTCGCCGAGAGATTCCATCATGCCGTATTCAATGGCATTATGAACCATCTTTACAAAGTGGCCAGAGCCGCTTGGTCCAAACCGGTAGTACATACCGCCAGGCTGCACAAGCGTAGTGAGCGCGGGCTCAAGCACTGCAAAAGCATCAGGGTTATCACCGCCGCACATGATAGGGAAGCCGTTTTTGTATCCCCATACGCCACCACTCACACCAGCATCCAGCAAGTACATGCCAGCTGCCGATACTTTTTCGTTGAGTATCTTGGTACTACGAAAATCAGAGTTACCGCCGTCTATAAGTATGCTTTCGGGCGGTAATAGTGATAGCCACTCATCAACTTGGGCGTCAACTACATCAGCAGGCAACATTATCCAAATTACAACCCGGTCGTCGCCGAACTCTCGTAACACGTCGGATTTTTCGTACGCTTTAATAGCGCCATGCTGGGCGGCGAGCTCAATAGGCTCGTGGCTGCGGTTATGTGCGATAACCGTATGGTCACCACTTTCAGATAATTTACGGGCAATTTGCATGCCCATGCGCCCCAAACCCTGTATCGCAATCTTCATTTTTTATCCCTCGCTTGTTATAACGTTATTATATATACGTACTTCAGGTATTTCGTAGAGTAGCTTAGCCGGTAGCTCTGCAAACGCTTCATTATTCTCATACAGCCGTTTAAGCGGGCCAGCCTTAGATTCACCATAAGCTAGCACATACGCGATCTGAACCTTCCTTAACGCTGACGGCGTAAGTGTCATGCGCATATAATCATCCCACTCATACCCTATGACTACCTTATCCAAAGCTTCAATCGCTGGCGACCCGGGTAGGATACCAGCGATGTGCCCGTCATTGCCCAGACCAATCTGGCCAATTATAACCGCAGCATTCTCAAGAGACACGCGTGTCGCATCATTGTAAAAGTCGACGGTTTCTGCAAATGAAAGGTTGCGGGCAAGCACATCTACCCACGTGGCAGCGCCCGGATCGAATCCAGCCACGCGTAGCTGTTGCGTATTACTGTCGGCATGCCCAGCCTTCCCATAGCGTTCATCAATCGGTATAATTGCCAGGCTGCTAAGCGCATCACCCGCCTGTTTTTTGATTAACTGCATAACTGCCAGCTCAGGTGCAATGTTGCTTCCGCCGCTTATCAGCCATACCACGTGCTTTCCCTCGTGTAATCCCTTGCAAATACGTCCGGCGATACTGCGCACCGCTCCTGCTTCGCCGTCTCGCGTGAACTTCATGTAGATCAGTATATCACCCGCGTTGCGCTGTAACAGAGCTATTTTATCTGAGCCTTACGCAAGTATGCAGCTTATACTCATAGTAGTAGCTACGTGACAAACTATACACGTTAGGTGTCAGAATTTTGCGGTGGGGAAGCATGCCGATACCTCTGAAGAGACTGTTGATGACGAGATTGTCTCTCCTGAGGCGGCAGCGAAAAGCCAATACCGTGAGCAAACCGCATCTCACGCCAGACATAGAGTTTTAGACCCCATCGGGTATGTTTAACCGCCTCTATTCGTATCTGTCTTAGCAAGCGATCTTCCTCAATTTTTTGTACATATCGTTCACCAGGACCTTGTCTATAGGCACGCAACGCGCGTCGACTAGCTGCAGTCACCCCATTGAGCACCACCTGTGCTATTGCATTAACCGCAGTGTATGCTTCATTTCTTGAAGGTCGCATCGTTTCACTAGGAGGTAGCACTACACCGTCTTCAACTACGTCTGGCTTCTCTGACGGTTCAGCCGGGCCATCATTTCTAGGTACTGGCCCAAAACCTATGTCCCTATCGGGCATATTGGGAATTTCTTTCATGACACTTCTCCTAAAATCTGACAAAACGAGTGCCATTGCCAAGACTTGGCATGTCGCCCATCATGGCCAGATGCTACTGCATACGTAGTATATTTACCAAAACGTAATACACACCCGAAAAATGTTCATTGAACTCTGTACGTCTCTTCATGCCTAATCTCACGGTGATCAAAGGTCATGTATACCACAACAATAACGAGAGGAACAAACAGTAGGATACTAACGGGACCGTCTCCCCAACGTAGACCAGACGACTTACCCATCCAATCTGCGAAGGAAGCACCGAGTGGCCGCGTAATCACATAAGCGGTCCAGAATGCCACCACTTCATTCAAGCCAAAAAACCAATAGCCCACGGCAGGCACAAGAATCGCTCCAATATACAAGAGACCGGAGGACAAATACCCAAAACCAAATGTAGTAGCGGTTAAATCGCCCGTTGCAGTACCAAGAGCGAATGTCGCCATAATGGTGAGCCAGTAGAACACCTCCCGGCGACCTCCAGTAACCGTGTGAATAGAAAGCGTTCCTTCACTTTTCAGCCATGCAACGAGTATGATCGCGAGTGCGAACGCGAACACTGTAGAAGAAACAATGTATGATACGCCGAACTGTACGTGCAAACCATCGGCTGCCATCGTACCGAACACCGCAACCATTGCCGCTGCCGTCCAATACGCCCACGGCTTATACTTTCTGGCGCTAAATTGCATCCACAAAGATATCCCGAATGCAAGCGCCCCCAAACCTACTGCAACGTACGGATTAATCACTGCTACTAGCCAATCTGAAGTCGCCTCACCCCAGGCAGTTGTTAGCAACTTTGCAACCCAGAACGCAATAGTGACCTCTGGGACTTTGCGTAATGTAGTTTTAGGCATATCCTGAGAAGTAATCGATTTTTATCTGACTGTTCGGGAGCCCCAGGCCTTTCAGAGTATCCTGCAATGTACTGACCATTGCCTGCGTACCAGATAGATAAAATACCCGTTCCATGTAGTCAGGAACTTCAGCTTTAATCATCTTTCTACTAATCCGTCCATGCCTGCAATGGCTATTTGGAGGCTGCTCATCTTTACCAGTCATTGCATATATTGTCTGTATGCCCAGGCTATCACGAGCATGCTCAAACACATTTGTGTATGCAAAATCATGTCTAGTCCTTGCCGAATACAGCAGAATAATATCCCTAAATTCATGTTTGTCGTCAAGGTATTTAATCATGCTACGGAACGGCGTCACTCCGATGCCACCAGCTATGAATGCTAATTTCTGCTTTTGGTCGCTAGGCATAGTAAAATCACCACTAATATGGTCCGCGACTATAGGGGTCTTCCGCGTCATTGCAAGCATGGCGTCTTTATAACTACTGCCGTTATTGTAAAACTTAATGCCAATGCGAACATCCCGCTCAGTGGGTGAAGATGCCAACGTGAAGTATCGCCTATTGCCGCGATTGTCACGGTTGTCATGCGGCAAAGTCCATTCCATATATTGGCCCGGCTCATACGTGAACGTACGGTTAGGGTTAAAGACGAAATCTACTGAGTCGGGTGAAATGCGCACCTTCTGGGTTAACGTAGGGAACAGCTTCACGCGCGGGCTAATTAAAAAAGAGAATATGTTGCCAGCAACCAGGGCAAGCTCCGGCGTTGAGTATAGACTTAATACGTGAAATTGTGGAGGAAACAAAATTCCCATAAGTACTGCGTACCACGTGCGCTTTCGCAGCGTCGGCGGTGTAGTGAGCGGCTCGGTCAACATGACAAAACCTAGGAAAAACATAGCTGACGTCATGAGTGTCTTGCTGACTGCCGATACAGGGCTGATGCCCGTCATAAAGCTATAGAGGATCGTCGTAATGAGCGTTGTACCGAAGAAAATCAGCACCATGCGCTCTCGGTGTATTTTCCTAACAAGTAGGAACCCGCCGAACAGCACGAATGGCAGCATGGCGGTAGTTCCCACCCACCAGCTAGCACTCTGCATAGGGCCAAGCGCGGTCACCACTACGGCAATCGCGGCTGGGTTGAATATATGTTTTTTGTTAAACGTCAAAACATACTTTGAAGCCATTGCAAGACCGGACGCGGCTAATAAGAACGTAATGTTCTCGGGAGTCGACCCGTTGGGTGGTGTGATGATTAGTACTAAGATGAGCGCCGTTATGTACGCGGATTCGTAATTAGTTGGCGCATTATAGAAAATAGCAGCGAGAATCTTGTTTATAACAAGGCAGGCAATAACGATTATAACCGTCGACTCAATGATCGATGCAACCGTAAAGTGCAAAGCCCCGACAATGCTTAACCCAATTGCTGCGACCACGAGAGCAATCAAATAATACAACAACAGCCGGTACATTGTGATACGGTCAAGCAATCTATCTAAAACTTTAAGCATTGATCGCATACCTTTCACGATAGTACGCGTGCATGCCTACCGACGACCAATTGAAAGAACAGGCGAAAACGCTATCATGCGACATAGATTTGACTGACATACTCATGAAAATTTTTGTTAGAAGCACTACTTAACCTTTGCTTGCATTAAGGCGTGCTGCAGGGACTGCCTAAACGCTTGTGATGTAAATGTGGCGCCGGTTATGATACCAACCTGGGCAGTTTGTACTTTAAGTGCTTCTTCCTTAAGGTACGGGTCGGCCTGTGTATTAACATATATTGAGTTAGGATTTTCGTGCGGACTGCGTAAGAAGGATACTGAAGCTATTTTTCTATTTCTGATGGTAGCAGCCACCTGGACATTTCCATAAAAAGCGTTTTCTACAGTCCCAGTGTATGTACCGTCTTTATATGCAATACTTGCCGCATTTACGGGTTTGGAGAGAGAGGAGGGCGGTAGAATGGCCTCCGTATGCTGGCTGCGTAGCGCAACACTATAGACTAAGAGAACAAAACCAACACCAATGCCGACGACATACTTTCTCATGACAGTGCTAAGCTGTTCTCCGATCTACTAATTACCCTTTGTATATTAGCGCACAGCAGAAATTTGCCACGACATATTGTACCGATAGTGTGTAGCAAAAGGCTAACTTATCAGTATATAGTTTACGGTTAATCAGCTTAATGTAGCCTGAAATTATTAGCATTGTGTGTACTATTTATACACCGCGCTGTCCTACGGTCGGCGTAACACCAAAGTCTTTAGTAAGGACATTAACAATATTAGCAAAAACGCGTTGACATACGTGAGCGCCAGCAAAATATGACGGTACTACATGCGGTTCGATCTCATAAACCACAATCATATATTGAGGCTTGTTTCCACCAACAAAACCAGCGTAGCTGCCATTAATCTCAGTCGGCGAATAACCGCCCGTCGGTAACGCTACCTGTGCGCTCCCGGTCTTGCCGCCAACATTATAGTTCGGGCCAAAGTTCATCCACGGATAGCCTTCATATATATGGTTATATGCAGCATGTTCTAACAGCCATTGCAATGATTTACTCGTTGCCGACGAGACTACATTTCTTTTCACGACAGTAGGCCCTATTTTTTTAACTTTGCCATTCGGAGATGTAATACTGTCCACAAGATACGGCTTGTAATACGTACCTCCATTCAGCGCAGCACTGTCGGCGGCGGCTACCTGCAACGCAGTTGCAGTCATACCTTGGCCGAAGGAAACATTGGCGTACGTCAAATTAATAGCTTTATGATCTTTGGTCGGCGGCGGTATGTATCCAGCCGCTTCATACCCCTGTTCAATACCGGTAGGCTTCCCAAGCATAAAGTGATTCACTAAATAATTATGGAGGATATCACGGCCTTTGGCATCAAGTTTCCCTCCACCCATTTGCATCAACATCCAGGTAGCGCCAGTATTCAATGATAAGTCTAACGTGCTTAAAATACTTTGTTGTCCGTGGCTATGGTCAATCGACACATCACTAATTGGGAAGCCGTCGACCATCCACGTACCCGGATCGTAGAATGTGGAATTTCTATTGACCGCCCCGACGTTCAAAGCTGTCGCCGTCGTCAAAATCTTTTCAATTGAGCCCATCTCAATCGGATAGCTTACCGTCATATTCTGGAACTCGGCAGGGTTAGATACATTCGCATAGTTCGCAGGATCGAATGTCGGATAATCAGACATCGCTTTAACTGCCCCAGTATTCATATCCAGTACAACCGCACCGATGTTTTGAGCATGGTACTGTTGCTCCGACTGCTTTAAAATCTTATGTACATCTGATTCCATAGCAATATTAAGTGTTAGGCCAACATTGCTGCCATTCACGGGAGCTATTGAGACATTTCCTGGCGTTGCAGCTAATGGCACGCCATTTATGTCAGTTATTGCCTTAAGTTTACCTGGCTTACCAGCGAGCTGGTTGTTCATTGCTTGCTCAACTCCATATTCGCCCTGACCGCTTGCGTTGACGAATCCAAGAACCTGGGCAGCCAAATTACCATCCGGGTATGTGCGATACTCATGTGCTTGGGTGTCGATGCCGGGGAACTGATAGCCCAGTATCTTCTTATTTTGGGCTGCGGTGAGTTTCGTGGCAAGTACGACGTATTGTGTATGAGGAGTTTTAAGCAATTGCGTAATAGTTGCCGTACTACCTCCGATGACTGGCTGTAACTTAGCGGCTACCTTAACAGGGTGTTTTATGAAGACAGGGTCAGCAACTAATGTATAGAGCTGTTGATTAAGCACTATAGGAACTGTATTACTACCCAGATGAGCGGTAATAAGGCCGCGTACTGCTGGAATTTGGTATTGTCGCAATTGATCGTTCAGTGCAGCGCTTTTGTAGTGGTTATAGTCAATGACCTGCAAGTAAAATAGTCTGATTGTAAATAAAGCGAACACCACTAATAGGAGTGCGTATACGATACGCACCCTCTGTACCGGGTCTACTTGTTTAGTGACCGGCCGTCGATCCATGTGATTTATTATACGGCATAACTGTAATGCTTGCTGAAATATTTGTTCTTGGCTCTGAACGCATAGCGGCAGAGTACGTGACTGAGATAGCCGAGCAGTACAATGGCTGGTTGTCCTACGTCAACTCAGAAATGCTTCAATGGCAGTGGCACGTTGGACTTGCCTGAAATCAAAGTTTGCTTTACTTAAGTTACGTTCAAGTTCATTGCTGTTGGCTGCCTCGAAACCAATCAGTACACTGCTCGAGTCACTCGCCGCACTGCGATAGTGAAACAGGCTTATGTTCCAGTCAGTACCAACGGCTTGCAAAAAATCACCAAGCGCGCCAGGGCGTTCAGGAAACGTTATCTCGTATATTTTCTCACCATTTTTCGGACCAGACCCACCAATCATGTGCCGTATATGCCCTTTGGCAAGGTCATCATCCGAAAGATCGGCATGTATATATCCATTCTCTTCCATCTTGTTCATGAACTTTTGCTTATCCGCAGGGCCGGATACGTTCACGGCAACAAGCACATGCGCTTCCTTCCGGTCATTCAAACGGTAATTAAACTCACTGATGTTATGATCACGTATAACGTCAGTACAAAATGCTCGCAATGAACCGGGCTGCTCTGGTATTGTCACAGCAAACATAGCCTCACGGCCAGAACCGATAAGCGTACGTTCAGCAATCTGTTGTAGCCGTTCGAATGTAACGTTAGCGCCACTACAAATTGCAACGGCATGGGCGTCTTTTGGCAGGTTATATTGAGCGACGCCAGCGGCACCAAGGGCTCCGGCCGGTTCAACGATACTCCGCGTGTCCTCAAAGATACTTTTCATCGCAGCACATATCTGGTCAGTAGTAACGGTGATGCAATCATCAACTTTATGAAGGGCAGCCTTAAATGCATATTCACCGACTTGTTTGACCGCTACACCGTCTGCGAATATACCAACGTGGGGAAGCGTTACGCGCGTTTTCTGTTTGATACTTATCTGCATGGCATTGCTGTCTGAAGGTTCAACGCCAATAATTCTGATGTCTGGACGTAATGCTTTGGCATAGGTTGCGATACCCGCGATCATACCGCCGCCGCCAACAGGCACAAAAATATGCGTTACGGTTGGTAGCTGCTCTAGAATCTCTCGGCCAATAGTACCCTGACCGGCAATAACTAATGGATCATCAAATGGATGGATATATGTACGACCGGTCTCTTTGACACGCTGTTTGCAGTATTCAGCAGCATCCGAGTAGCTATCGCCAACCAGCTCGACTTCCGCGCCGTGGCTTTTAACAGCATCAACCTTAATTGACGGAGTGGTACGTGGCATGATAATGAGCGCACTTAAGCCCATTTTCTTAGCTGCCAGCGCTACGCCTTGCGCGTGGTTACCAGCACTAGCTGCTATAACACCCTTTTTCCTTTCGGGCTCAGTGAGCTGTGCAATCTTGTTATAGGCGCCACGCAGTTTGAAGCTATGTACTGGTTGTAAGTCTTCACGTTTCAGGTACACACTACAACCGACAGAGCAGCTCAATTTATCTGCTTTTTCGAGCGGTGATTCTATAGCCACGTCATATACACGTGCCGTTAGCACGTCTTTGACCATATCATCTATTATGACTGGGCTCATACTAAAGTAGTCCGCTTTTTAAGTGCTACGGCTTCTATCTCAACCAGTAACTCCGTATCCCCACCCACACGCGGGAGTTCACGGACTGCTACTGCGCTTCTAGCAGGACGCGGCGAATCGAAGCGCCTTTCATAGGCTTCATTCATAGCCGCAAAGTTATCCATGTCAGTCAAAAATACCGTGGTCTTTACGACGTCGTTGAGTTCCGCACCAGATTTGCGTAATACATTTTCAAGATTGAGAAGTGCACGCTCAGTTTGTCCGGCAATATCTTTTGGCGCAACGTTATTATCAGGGTTAACGCCAACCTGACCTGATACAAATAGCAAGTCTCCAGCTTGTCGGATGGGCGTATAAGGCCCGAATGCATGTGTCATACTTCTTCTTCCTTTACTCTTATAACGTCTGTTAATTTTCCAAGTTGCGCAATAATTTGTTGCATTACATCCGGTTTGCCAAAAGCAGTGATGGTCATAACTGACGTTTCTGCCTGCTTTGAGTTCGCGCTCACATGCAACGCTTCAATATTGTGGCCGCGCCGGCCGAATACCTGAGCACAGCGGACGAGCACTCCTGGGCGGTTACGAACGTTAAGTGCCAGTTTGTATGTTCTGTCTCCATCGCGTTTCATCTTAGGTACTCCCTACGGGTTTTTCAAGTTTTGTGACTGGTGCACTAACAAGCATGGCGTCGTATCCACGACCGGCAGGGATCATCGGATAGACATTGTCGGCCTTTACAACTTCGCAGTTGATAAGCACGGGGCCGTCGTTATATGCAAGTGCCTCCGCAACCTTGCCGTTGACTTCCTCGGACGTCTCGATATTGATACCTTTAATACCATAGCTTTCAGCAAGTTTAACGAAGTCCGGGTTACCCACTAGATCTACACCGCTTAGACGATTGTCATAGAATAGCTCTTGCCATTGGCGGACCATGCCTAGGTAATGATTATTCAACACGAAGATTTTGATTGGCAATGTATGAACTGCTGCGGTCGCTAATTCACACAGCGTCATCTGAAAACCACCATCTCCGGCGATCGCCACAACTGGGCTATGAGGTTTGGCAATCTGAGCACCGATAGCACTTGGTAAACCGAAGCCCATTGTGCCTGCACCACCGGAACTTATCCAGTTGTTAGCTTGCTTGGTTTTGTAGAATTGTGCCGCCCACATCTGGTGCTGGCCGACATCAGTTGTAACGATGGCATTGCCGTGTGTCTGCTTAAACACTTCGTCAATAACGTGTTGTTGCGTTAGACCGCCATTATCACTGTAGGCTAGTGGTAGTTGTCGCTTCAGCTCGGCAATACGCTTTAGCCATGTATGATGTGCGCCAACAGTCGTTGTGCTCAAAAGTGATGTCAAGAATTCCTTAGCGTCTGCCTGTATGGCAATGTCTGGTTTTACCACCTTGCCAAGTTCTGCGGCATCTATATCGACATGCACGATTTTGGCACGATTGCCGAATAGTGCAGCATCGCCAACAATACGGTCATCAAAACGTGAGCCGACATTCAGGATAAGGTCTGCCTCAAGGATCGCCTTGTTTGCATACGCCGTACCATGCATACCAAGCATACCGAGTGAGTGTGGGCTTGTCTCGTCAATAGCTCCCTTGGCAAGTAGCGTAGTCGTTACCGGTACACTAAATCGTTGGCAAACTTCGCGGAGCTCATTTTCTGCATGAGCCAGTAATACGCCGTGTCCGGCCAGGATAACCGGGCGCTCAGCAGTCACAAGTAGCTTCGCGACTCTGCCAACAGCTGCCACCTCTAATTTCGGCGTTACAACCGATATGGCTTGGGTCTTTAGCTCAAGTGATCCGGTAAATAGCGACGCACTGACATCTTTCGGCATATCAAGTAATACTGGACCTGGACGACCGCCAGTAGCAATCTCAAAGGCCTCGTTAACAATCTGCGGGACCTCATGTACGTCGAGCACTAGATAGTTGTGCTTTGTGACGGGCATGGTCAAGTTAAAAACGTCCGCCTCTTGGAAGGCATCAAGTCCAAGCATTGGCCGAATTTGCTGACCGCTAATCACGATCATTGGCACACTGTCCATCTGTGCCGTCATAAGGCCCGTCACTGTATTGCCCGCACCTGGACCACTGGTCACAAGCACAACCCCGGGTTTGCCGCTCGCTCGCGCATAACCGTCGGCCATATGTGTTGCGCCTTGCTCATGACGTGTCAGAATAAGTTTTATTTTAGTTCCGGTCGTCACAAGCGCGTCAAAAATCGGGATTGCTGCTCCGCCCGAATAGCCGAAGATGTATTCGACTCCGTGCTGTTCTAGCATTTTTATAAGCACTTCGGCTCCGTTGAGATTATTCGCAACCATCTAGATGCTCATCCTATCATATGCGAAATAACCACTTGGCGCTTGAGATGTGTTTACGCGCTGGGCAATTGTTGCATGTAGCAAATACGTTATTTCTTTGACAGAAGATAGTATCCAGGTGCCCGTACTTGGCTGCATTGCACGATTGGGTCCCACTGCAGCTGCCATGTAGTATGCTCTCGTTTCTTGTTTCATATTTACCTTTACGTAACAAATTAAAAAAACAGGCTTCGGATGAAGCCTGATGTTCATGGGCTGTGCTAGAGGCTTATTGCCTGGCTTCAACCACTGTGAAGCACAGCCCGTTACGGCTGAGAATAATAATGCTTATTAGCTGCTTCACACGATAAGAAATCATAATGCTACTAATCTAACGCATGCTAGGCCGACCAGTCAAGCGACATTTTCTACCGGGACTTCTAAAAGCAGTGTGCAAGCTAAGCTCTATCTAATAAAATAATGGCGCTTAGAAGAGCGGTAAATATATAATGAGTCGCAGCATGTCCGAAATTTCAACAAATAACTTTCAGAGACGATTCATCAAATTGGCCTTGTGCCGATTACCGCATCACACAGCCTTATATATAGCTTCCAAATTGCATACTAAAGCTGTCATAAAACTTCTTGATTCATATGCCAAGAAACGAATTATCACTCAATCTAAGATGCGGCCTTTTAGTGCTGAAGAGCAAAGGAATTATAGAGCCACTATCCATCAAACGACCTTGTGGCATGGAAGCGGCCGGTTCCAGTATTCAAACGACAAAGTCGTAGACGTATTAAAGGGTATTCTGACATCTGGCTCAATCCGACCAGTCGAAGATGCATATGCAATTTTTAGTGGCGGTAAGTTAATGAGCTCTATCTCCCTGACGCGGTTGCGCATTATCGCACGATGTTATGCGGATACGCATGGTAAGGGTTACCGCGAGCCTAATCGGTACGGTGACGCGCTCACTCTGGCTTCGTATCATTACGGCTTATTCTTTGCCCGGCTCTATGCGACCCATTATAGAAAGACTAGGCAATATTATAAGATTTGGTATACACATACTCATGATGAGCAGGGCCATAGTACGTGGGGTAAAAAATCTAACAATGACGCCAAGGATGTATGGGACGTTTTCGGACTTGGAAGTGATATCCCTGGAAACTATCCTGTTATTTTTGGTATCAAACGTGTCACGGACGTTACGCAGTTATCATCCTTGTTTAGTGAATATGAGGTACGAACCGAAAAGAATATTAGCCTAGACAGTCTTACACACATTGAGGTACCACTTTCAAAAGTAGAGGAAACAAAGTTGTTGATCACAGATCGTGGATTAAAAGTTCCCATCTACCCCATTGAGCTCGGTGAATTAGTAGCTTCACAAACACCTTTTAGCAAACTCATGGGGCTTGCTGCATAATAACTCTACATAAAAGTGATCTTTCATTTTATAGGGCACTTTTCCTGTAACGCTCCTGAAGGGCACTCATAGAGGATTACCGAACATACCGTGTCATAATATGTTTAACTAGGGAACTATGGTAAGAGCTACTATATAAAGACAGGGAGGATTACTAATGCGTTCATATGTACTAGATGATTTAAAAAAGGCAGCACCAATCGGTTTCTTTGGAGCGCAGACCGATATCAAGAATACAGTTCTCGACCCAAAAAGTAATGTAGTCATTCAAGCCGCCATTATGCAAAAAACGAGCATCTCGAATACAGATACGCTAGGTATAGATCAGTGGTCTACCGTTACTGCCGTGAGAGGCAGTGGTCGAGGGCAGGGACTTGTCAGTACGCCGACTAAAGGAATACCGAACGCTCTGGGGTATGAACTTGCCCAACAAGTTGGAGCACTAGAATCCCAATGGCAAGGTAAAGACTTGGAAGCTGCCATAAGTGGTCCTCGTGAACAGTTCTTTGATGCATCATCTGTAGTTATTACCGATAATGCATACTTGGAAGATATCTGGCACACCGGGCCAGATAACAGTGATCTGCTAGCTAACGAGATCACGCATCTGTTGATTGCAAAATTTGGACAGAAGCTGAGTGAACAAATGACAAATCATCTGTTGCGCGGAGAGCGCTCTTTTGTTTGCCGTCAAGTAAGTTGGGTAGCAGGCTATAGCATCGATTGGGTGGATGGCGATAACGTGTCAGGAGCAAGCATTGAACCAAACATAATGGTGGGTGCTATCGTATTGATGCGGAACGATCTTGACCTAACTGGCAATACTCTGACCTACAGCTCTTTTGGCCTGACAACAGTACCCGACTTTAATGATGCCATGGCATTGACCGGAGATAACCGCGTAAAAGCCCTGGCTCCATATTCCCACGAACAGCAGCTACACAGAAGCTACACCAGTATGTGTACCGAGGTTACTTTGAATACCATAAACACGGTAAAAGAAGACCCAAAATTTCAAAACATCGTTACTGATGGATACGCTAGATTCTCAAAATAAATCGAGGTAAAGGATTCAGTTACGGAAATCAAAAGAGACTAGTAGAGTCTAACCAAGGATTATTGGACCTACTGTAATTTAATAACTTTTCAAAGAGCTAAAATGTCTAAATTTACGTGGCAGGGGCGGCTGGACGCTAGCCGAACTTTTTCATCTGTTGGCGAAAACGCTATTTTAGGTGACGGCATTAACCCAGGATAGGCCAGAGGTGCACAAGTCTTTGGTCATGCGTAAAACATTAACTAATATATTGATTATTGTTACTATTTTTGTTATCGTAGGATTATGACAACAATTAGCATCTCCTTAGATGATCAGTCGAAAGAACAATTAGATAAAATTGCTCAAAGAACAAACCGCTCTCGCAGTGACGTGGTACGCGATATGGTGGCGTGGTACGAGTTAAAAGCAACGACTGACGCTATGCAACAAAAGGCAGCACCACTTCTACGAAGACTTGGCCTAGAAACCGACGAGCAGATTGCTACATATGCCGATCAAAATTAAAGTCGTACCCGACACTAACGTCTTTATCGCTGCCGCTCTAAATAGAAGTTACTGTCACGATTGGCTTTTTGGTGCAAGTGAACCATTAGCTACATATGAACTCTACGTATCAGAAGACATCCTGAGAGAAGTCAGCGACAAACTTTCTGACAAATTTAGCTTTTCGCGTGCTGAGACCTCAAAATTCCTTACGGATTTAGATAGAATACTCATGAAGGTTCGACCTAGCATACAGCTTGATGTAGTACGTGATCCAAAAGACAATATGATTCTAGAATGTGCCCTTGAGGCCAATGCACACCTTATTATTACTTTTGATAAGGACTTATTGTCACTCAAGACATACGAAAATGTACAGATCGCACATCCTAGAATGACACAATGCTGGCTTCCATCTCCCCAGCAAAACTCGTGACAAAAAGGCTAGCGGTTCGATAGCTCTGAAATAGCTGATTACAGAGATCACTGGCAGAAGCTCCAGGCAAGTGCCAAACCTACTTATTGCATAATACGTCTTCGGAAAGGGTGGATAAACATGCGTACTGCCTCTGTGTAGAAATTGCTGGCAAGATGGCAGTTCGGGAACCTATTTTTTAGGAGGAAACAGCATTAGTAATGTATTTAGACAGGACCACCAGGTTACTAGGTTACAAGTAATCCCAATAATTATCTCTGGTTACACCAGTAACCTGAACATCAGGATGCGCCGTTCGAAAGCCACCTGGAATCCTTGGCGTTTTACTCCATTTGCACTCGTAACCGCTAATCTCGCCACCATATTCCTCAATTAGGTCAACTTCCTGTTTGTCACGAGAACGCCAGTAATAGCTACGGGTATACCGCCGTTGTTCCTGATTTCGCTTGAGCCGTTCGACCAAAACAAAATTCTCCCAGAGTGCGCCAACATCCGCACGCAGATCAAGAGGCGAAAAGTTGTCAATAAGAGCGTTTCTCATGCCCAGGTCGTAGAAGTACACCTTTCTCAGGCGCCCAACTTGTACACGTTGATTTTTCCTAAATTGTGGCAGCCTAAAAACTATGAACGCCTTTTCGAGAAGATCAATATAACGCATGACAGTCTCTTTACTTACTTCTAAATTGCTGGCAAGTTCACTATAACTAACCTCACAGCCAACCTGGTGTGCAAGTAATCGTAGCAGACCATCAATAACTGTTTGGTCATAAATAGTCCCCAGTGCAAAAGCATCACGATATAAATATCTGTTTGCGATTTCACGCGCTCTAGTTGCAGCCTCGTTCTCAGTCATTTGCCATAAGCCAGGATACCCACCATACACCAGCAGTCTTTGCATGTAGCCATCCGCTTCTATGAGGTTCTTAGCCACCTCCTTTAGCCGTAATGGATAGAGCAGTATTTCGCGCGACCTACCGGTAAGCGGTTCCTTAATCTTATTTGCAAGATCAAGGCTCGAACTCCCAGTGAGCAGTAGCATTACTTCGGGCATACTGTCGTGAATCAGCTTAGCCGTAATGCCAATGTTCTCAACTCGTTGAGCCTCATCAATCACAACAAGGCTTGCGTTTGCAATAATTGCTTTAAGTCCCGAGAGAGACTGGTTCTGAAGACGCGAAAGCACAGCAGGGTCATCACAGCTTAGGTAGAGACCATTCTTCGCATCAGATAAAATCTTATTTGCTAGCGTTGTTTTCCCCGTCTGCCTCGCGCCATAGAGTATAGTAGCAAAGCCGTCCTGCAAAGACTTCATTATCTGAGGTTCAATGTAGCGATCAATCATGAGCATTATTATAACAAACGTGGTTATCGCGAGTCAACTATCGAAAAACACGTCGTTACGGAGAGTCTCATATTACTTTTCCCTACAGCGTACCACGCCTTAACACTCTAATCCTTACCCACATCTCCCTCTCTCGCCAGCTGCATACCCGCAACCAGATCCTGCAACCTCTGGTAGCCAATCCACAGCGCCTTGATGCCCGGT
>JAJZCD010000021.1 GCA_021851735.1 bacterium
ATCTACGTATCAAGGACGTACAGCAACGGCGCAAAGACCTGATTGGGCTGCAAAACAGACCACAGGTAGATACCACGAGCAAGTTCCGCAACATGGACCTAAAGCACCTGTCCAATGAGTTCAAAAAGCTGCTGGACGGCCTAGCCTATGAGGATAAGCTTTTTACTGTACGCAAAATAATTGATAAAGTAGTAGCAACTAAACAAGAGGTCACGCTATGGGGCTTAATACCCATTACAGATACAGTCACAGCAGGAAAGGTCGGATTGCATGCTAACGATAGCTATTGTTGGTCCACCTAACGTTGGCAAATCTACTTTGTTCAACGCTCTAACGGATTCATCGGTACTAGCAGCTAACTATCCGTTTGCTACTATCGAACCAAACACCGGTATTGTACCAGTTCCCGATACGCGCCTCCAATACCTGAGCCAACTGTATGACAACGCACCCATTAAGCCAGCCACTACCACATTCGTAGACGTAGCTGGTCTTGTCAAAGGTGCTAGCAAAGGCGAGGGCCTAGGCAACCAGTTTTTGAGTCACATCCGAGGTACCAATGCGATCGTACAAGTAGTACGAGCATTCACTGATCCTGTGGTACTCGCTGCTGATCCCAATGGCACACATAGCCCTGCTAACGACATAGCAATTATAAACACCGAGCTAGCACTGGCCGACATTCAGACTGTTGAAAAGCGCTTGCCTCGCCTGCAAAAAGAAGCCAAAGCAAATCCTAAATTACAACCACAGCTTACGCTACTTAAAGACATCCAACAGATCCTCGACAGTGGCAAGCCCCTATCTGCAATCGCCGACAACATAGATCAGGACTCGCAAGAGTGGCTACAACGAGAGCTACAATTACTAACGCTCAAGCCTATCATATATGTGTTCAATGTTGATGAGAACATGTTGAACGATAAGACGCAGCATACAAAACTCAGCAGCCTAGTCTATCCTTCGCAAAGTCTGTTCATTTGCGCAAAACTTGAGGATGAGCTGCGCAGCCTTGATGCCAACGACAGAGGCGAGCTCCTCCAAAGCTACGGCCAAACGGAAAGCGGTCTCAACCTTCTCATACGTACCGCCTATGAAGTCTTGGGTCTGCAAAGCTATCTAACTGCTGGCTATAAGGAAGTCCGTGCCTGGACTATACGCAAAGGCACCACCGCACCACAAGCAGCTGGCGTGATACACGGCGATTTTGAACGCGGTTTTATTGCCGCAGATATCGTAAACTACGATGATCTGATCGCCGCCGGTTCTATTAATGCAGCTCGCGCCGCCGGGCGCATACGGACCGAGGGAAAGGCATACATCATGCAGCCTAACGACGTTGTTGAATTCAAATTCAATGTTTCCAAGTAGCTAAGTCTTTCAGATAGGTCAGAAGATTACGTGCATCAGTAAAGGCCCGGGAATCGGCGGCGGCGGCTAAGCATAGGCGTTTTGGTGTATGGATTTGCAGGTACATACGGCCTGTTATAATTTTGCTGCGCCTGTTCCATTGTAGGATTCGCACCCGGTAAACGCTGGAAAGTACCGATCATCTGACCCTGTAGCTGTTGAGCTGTCATATTATGCTGGCGGAGCTCCATCACTCGTTGCTGTATATAGTTTACGCACTTGCGTAGATGATTAGCACTCCAGCTATTGAACAACAAATTATGTGTAGGCGTGAATATGCGCACAGTTGCACCCAACAAACGATTGTTGTAGTCAACCTCCGATACCATGTCATATCGGATATCCTCAATCGTAAGCAACATCGGCTTTCGGTCGATTAGTAGTACTCGATAATTTGTCACACATAGCATTGCGAAACCGCCTTCGTAATAGCCATTCGTAGCTTGGGCTATTTCCTCTTCAGGCATTAACACATTACCAAGTTCCCGTACTTCAGTTCTGCCCCATACTTTGAAATTGCAGCCGACACGTTTTAGTTGCTCTTCAACTTCTCGTAAACTCACCATGCTAACCTCCCTAGATCCGGCTGCCTAACTTGTTAGCTAGTACACCCTAGTGCCTATAAGTATGCGGCTTGGCTCTTAAATCAGCAGTTACCTTCGTCACATACCCCGGGCGATATTTATCACATAGACCATCCCGGTTGCGCAGTCATACACACCCATGAGTGTCGTATGATATGTCCTCGCGAATATATCAGAAACGCGTTAGCCTGCAAACTTATGAAAGCGCGCAGAATTGTTTCTTCTACGGAGAAAATATGGGATAATGTAACCATGCTGGCGAACGCTAACGACATGCGCGCTCTCGTCAACTTTTTCTACGGTGGTACGAAGTTGACGTACTCAAAGGGTGAGTTCATTATTCGTCCCGGTGAATCTCCACCCGGGATCTTTTATATACAAGAAGGTTTGGTAAAATCTTACGACATAACTAAATACGGCGAAGAAAATCTGCTTATTATACGCAAGCAAGGTGAGCTGTTAGGATTAACATGGGCAATAACTGGTCAAGATCGGCACATTATATATTCTGCCCTAGCACCAACAACTGCATGGCTTGTTTCACGCAGCGATTTTATCAATTTTATACGTCACAATCCTAATGGCTCATTGCCAATTATTGACACGCTCACCAATATGTACCGGCTACACAGCGAACGTATTATGACGCTCGAATACCGAACGGTACGCGAGCGGTTGATTTCTTTCCTACTCACCACCGCACAGCGGTTTGGTAAAAGGACGCCAGATGGCATCCGTATGACGACACCACTAAAGCATCAAGATATTGCTAGTTCCATCAGTGCAACACGTGAAACCACTAGCCGAGCCCTGTCTGAGCTGGAGCGAAAAGGCCACATACACACTGAACAATCTCTCATAACGATAAGGGACGAGACTACCCTGCGTAATTTCTTGTGAGAACTAGTATAGGATACATGGAGGTATCGTCGAAATAGCTATACGCCTTATTTCCAGTGTAAAATGATATCCTGGATGACTTGGATAATTTTTTCATGTGACGGGATCGTATTGTCTTCATAGTAATGATCGACTGATATTACTTCGCCAAGTGCGTTAATGCACACAATCTCATCAGCCAATACATGCATCTGATCTATCGCTCGTATGCCAGCAAACGGCGTAGCTACTATCAGTTTTTGTGTCTTAATCGGCTTTAGAAATTCTACCGCCGCGCGCAACGAGAGGCCGTTCGTCAGACCATCGGAAACAGCGATAATGTTACGGCCTCGTAACAATTCTTTCTTAATTATGCCACCTTGCCCCAATAGCCTATGCATCTCAAACAATTTTTCTAATTTTTGTTGCTCAATATAACCATGATTTTCGAGTTGGATGTCTTCCAATTCACCCGCTGAATACATGTCATTGTACGTTACTCCACCGAGATGATCCATTTCAGCAAACACATCAGTCTCACCCTGTAGCTGTATACATTCCGTTAATAACATAGTGAGCACACAGTGTAATCGCATAGCTATCTGTGCTCCCACCATAACTGCACCATCGCTCAAGCATATAATGGCGCAGTCTTCGTAGCGATATTTTGCCTCGAGTTCATCGGCTAACAACGAACCGGCCGCCTGACGGCTCGGGAAGTAATACATAACCGTATTGTATCGATTAAAGGATAAATATCAAAGGCGCCGCACGGCATATCAGATTTTCGTATTAAAGGAGCATGCTGGACATAGGGGCACAGACAATACCACTACTACTGATAACAACCAATACACATCCTGGTTATACCATCGACCCAATGCGCACTTCAAACCGTATGTAATCACATCCCTTGCATCGCTTGAACAAAACTGTGTCACGATCATCATGCGTAAGGGCCGTCCGATAAACTGTGTATCTACCGTATGAGATTTACAAACGATCGGGTAAGTATATCACCAAGAGGCACACTAGCTTCTCCAACTACCGTGTGACCCTGTTACCAATAGAGCCAGGGCACCAAGGACAATTGCTACCTTAGCCAAGGTTCGTAAAGACTCGTGATCAGAACGCTGTTCTTTTTCAACCATATGTCTATGGTAAGCCACTCCTGTATAGAAAACCAAACGACTCGTTTACGCTCTGCAAAGGTACCATTGTAAAGTGGTTAATTTTTGATGCGTTCCCGGTACGCTCCCGTCGCCGTGTCAACAGATATAATGTCTCCCTGTTTTATAAACGATGGTACTTTGATGGTAATACCTGTTTCGAGCGTTGCGTCTTTTTGTACGTTACTGGTCGTATCACCCTTAACGACATTTTCTGTATATGTCACCTGGAGGGGCACGTTTTTAGGTAGTTCTACGTTAATGATGCGGTTTTCGAACGACTGCAATTGTACCTCGTCACCCTCTTTCATGTAACCCGCATTATCCCCTACCATTTCTGCCTGAACCTCAAATTGCTCAAACGTATCTGGATTCATAAAATGAAACGTGTCACCATCACCATACAGATACTGGGCAGCATGATTCGTCACTTCGGCGCTATCGATTGTTTCATTGCCTTTAAATGTCTTATCGAGTACCTTCCCGTCCAGCACACTTTTAATACGCACATTGACGATTGAGCCACCTCTCCCCATAACCTTTTGATTGTAATCAACCACACGATACGGCACCCCATCCATCTGAAACAATATGCCTTTTTTTAGCTGCGTGATACTTAGTGCCATTAGTTTTCTCCTTCCCTGAAATGTTGCATTTTCTGTGGACCTACGATATACATCACGTAGATCTCTTTCGTGCAGAACTTATAGATGCTATTCCATTAATTTTCCACTGTATACGCTATTTTTTCAATTGTTTTTTTACGAGCGTACTCGTCACCCATATTATCCGCTCCCTAAGTGCTAATTAGCATCTCCCTGTAACACGTAGTACAATGGCCTCGTAAATACCATGCAACACACCTCAAACCCCCTCGCTGCCATCGTGGTCATACCAGTTGTTTTTATCCTCATGGCACTGTGGCAAAGGCAGCTGAGCAAAGACTTCGATTACCAATGTGGTAACTGCGGCAATAGATTCAGCCCATCACCTTTAGCAGCAGCCGCAGCACCCCACCGGTTCGGCAGATTAAAGCTACTGAAATGTCCCAAGTGCGGCAGAATAACATGGGCTAGTGCAGTACCGAAAGACCAGTGATCAGTCGTCCATTACATTAGTCACTCAGTGAGGCGTTTGGCCATCAGCTGATCATGGCAATCTTAATCAGGGTTTCTGTTGTCTCCGGTTTGGCCTCGTAATCCTTCTAGGGCGGCGGTAGCGGTTTAGCCAGCCAAACGTTCTTTCAACCACCCAGCGCCTCGGTAACGCTTCGAAGCCACTAGCGTCTCGCCGTTGCGCTTCACAATCTCCAGTATCCAGTCACAGTTTTCTTTCGTCCACTCAATGAGCTTGCCCCGGTAACCGCCGTCTACCCAGATGAGCTGTAAGCCTGGATATCTATCTTTGACTTTCTCGAACACCAGCTTGGCACCATCGCGGTCCTGAACATCGGCAGTATGGACAATCACTTCCAATAACAAACCTTGCGTATCTACGAGGAGGTGCCGTTTCCGCCCTTTGACTTTCTTACCAGCATCATAGCCACAAGGCCCCTTTTTCTGTGGTCTTTGTGGATTGGGCGACAATGACCGCAACGGTCGGTTGGGGGTTACAGCTAGCAGTCGTCCGCAACCGGTCAGCAACGTGTCGTGCACTTTGTCCCACGTGCCGTTTTGTTGCAAGCGCCGGAATTGGCTGTAGACAACCGGCCAGGACGAAAAGTCCGGCGGCAAGAAGCTCCATTGGCAACCGGTGCGGTTGACGTAGAAGATAGCATTGAGCACTAAACGTACCGGGTATTTGCGGGCTAGCTCAGTGCTGCTCGTCTCGGACAATGGAGATAACAGTTCCCATTGAGCGCCAGTGAGGTCGGAGGGATACGAATGTAGTATGAGTTGTTTTTGTTTTGACATAGGAATGGCTCCTTACGGAGCCATTTTACATGTTTATCGGGGAGACGTTAATTAGCTCTAAGATTTGAACGAATTGCACAGTGTGCGCCATGCATGCCACAGTCATTGCTTATCAGCTAGAGCGGTCATGATCTGCTCAAATTCAGTATCAGTTAGAATACTATAAGCGTGAAGCGTCGTTGTTAACTGTTGTAGCCCGCTAACATCATGTTCCGTAAGCCACCGGTGTATTGCTGCGTTGGCGTCCTTTTGCAAGAGTTCCATATTACCAGCCGTGCCACCAGCAAAGCCGCCAAATACTGCTCCCACAAATTGTTGGCGGGTATTCATACGATCAAGTAATAACTTGATAACTTGGCCTACGCTCATGTCAAATCAACCTCCCATTGATGTACTCCAATTGAGCACTTAAGTGCGCCACATCCGCTGGACTAAGCATGTCTCCAATACTTAAAAGACTCGCCTGCACCTGCGTGATTTGGCGCCGAGCTACCTGTAACTTGACTAACTGTTCAGTGCGCGTTTCGCTCAACTCATAATCACGTATATCTAGCCGCACCTCCATGCTCAAACGGCGCAAACGTGTCACTGCCTTCTTCTTATCAACAGCCAACTCATGTATATCAACATCTCGCAATAATGTCCGTATATGAGTTTCGACTTGCTTCATAGCTAAAAAAGGAGACTCAGGCATATCGTCAGAATAACTCTATATAGCCGCCCGCAAGCTGTGGAGTATAGACTAATTTAAATAGCATACCTGTCATTATGCATTAAGCACCACTATCGTGAAAGGTTTTTCTGGGTAGCTAAAGTTAGTAGAGTAGCTAATTTCTCGTGTTACTTGCACTAGAAAAGTCTCGTGAATAATTGCACGAGACTTTACGCATTACGTTACGGACCCCAGGCAATACTATACGTTTGCTACGAACGGGAGTAACGCGATGTGTCGAGCACGCTTAATAGCTACCGCCAAATGACGCTGTTGGCTCTCGGTCAAGCCGGTCTTCTTGCGTGTCTCGATCTGCCCGTACTGGTTTACGTAGCGTTGTAAAGTTTTGAAGTCCTTGTAGTCAAAATATGCTACGTCAGTTCGATGTTTAAAAATCTTTGCCATAATTAGTTCCTTTCTAAGCCATTCAGCTCGGTTCTCAACGCACCGAGCCTCAAATTAGTTGTGTAGTGTAGATAGGCCTGCGCGGCCTGTAAAGGACTCAGGATCTGCGATCTTCCAGTAAATACTGCCAGCACTATAGCTTTAATCTGTCACGCTAAAACGGTATGTCATCCAGATTGATTGGTTCGTCACCAACGTCTTCAATAACAACATCATCTTGCTTCTTGCTAGGCACTGGCTTGGCGCCACTAGTATCGCCCGCAGCGTTAGTAGAAGAATTGCTCCCCGTATCACTAGCGCCACCTAAGAATGTTACGTCTTGCGCAATAACCTCAACCTTGTTGCGTTTCTGGCCATCCTGTTCCCAACTCCGATTCTGCAAACGACCATTGACTAAGCATGGCCGACCTTTGCTGAGATACTGTGCGACACGTTCACCCAGCGGTCCCCATGCCACGATATCAATAAAATCAGTTGCTTCCTGCCAGTTACCGTCTGCCCCTTTATAGCTCCGATTGAGTGCCAGGGTAAAACTACATACGTTCTGTCCGGTAGTAGTTTGACGAAGCTCAGGATCCCGAGTCAAATTCCCCATTAAAACTACTTGGTTAAAACTACGTGCCATGTGGCAACTCCCTCCTCCGGAAACTATGTCCGAATTAAACTTATAGTTTCACGTTACGCTCGGCGAAATGTTTCGTCAAGTGCTGCCGCGGTTAATGCTAAACCTAGCATCCATCTACACAGCGAACGCTAGCTATTCTTCGTCTTTGCTATCATCCTCGCCACGCTTTGCAGCCTGCTCAGCTTTGTGAGCCTTTGCAGCTTCTGCTTTAGCGATAGCCTTGAGGTCAGGCTTCGTGATTAAGAAACGAATCACTTCATCAGTGATATTCAGAACACTCTCTAGCTTCTGCACGTTTGCTCCAGGCATTTCTACCGTGTAAAACACGTAAATAGCCATCTCGTGTTTGCGGATTGCGTATGCAAGCTTGCGCTTGCCCCAATTATCCACGTTCTTAATACTGGCACCATTGTCGGTAAATATTTTCTCGACACGGGTTGTTGCCTTTTCCAGGTCTACTTCAAGATCTGGATCATACAGAATAGCGATATCATACTGATTCACGCTTATTACTCCTTTGGTTACCACGTCGTATGTGCTACATATAGCAGCCTAGCCCGTTCCGATATCTTCATAGTCGCTTGAACATTGAAATTGCTCTACAAAATTCTATCGGCACCAGTTGCTACATACTATTAGCAGTACTACGCTCATGGACAGCCCATGCTCACAGGTGGACATAAGCTGAGTTACTATTACCAGCATATTTTACTCTAACTACCTCTGTTGGTCAAGGTACGGCACACCCGGCGACTTTACACTAATTGGTAGTCAAAAACTCTGGGCAAATTACCCAGAGTCTCACAGTACACATATCCGAAATTCTACCTGGCAGAAGCAGCGAATCCAGTCAGCACTGTCTCTCAAAGTGCTAGGCTATGACCCCGCTGCTTCCCCATTTCGGCTGTTTGTTTTACCAATATGTTAGACTGCACACACAAAAAGCACAAGCCCTTTGTCTCGTTTTTATATGACCTAAATCCGGTCGTTTCCAGTTTTGTCATCGGAAGGCTTGAGTCAGTCTCCCGTTTTAGCATTGTAAATATTACTGCGCTGGGTACACGTCTTGAATAGTACTATCGTTAGCATCGTCAGGAACGGCCGCATCAACATTGTCGCCACCGAACACCTGGTCCAGGCTGCTCACCAGTACTTCACGCGGGCGCGAACCATCTGCCGCACCAATTATGCCCTGCTCCTCCATTTCCTCGATTAGTCGAGCGGCTCGACCGTACCCAATACGCAACCGACGCTGTAGCAGACTAGTGCTAGCCTTCTTGCTCTCGATTACTACCCGCACTGCATCATGGAACATATCATCATCAGCATTACTGCCGCCCGACCCCATGTCTGCTACTACGCCACCTTTGCCAATAGATACTGGCTGGCTTACTACTTCATTATTGTATTGTGGCTCACGCTGATCCTGGATAAAGCTAGTGACCTTAACTGTCTCATCGTCACTTATAAAAGCCGCCTGCATGCGTGCGGGTTTTGGCATGTCACTTGTTAGGAATAACATGTCACCAGTACCTAGTAGTTTCTCAGCACCCATCTGGTCAATGATAGTGCGGGAATCTACCTGACTAGCCGTAGTGAAGGCAATACGCGCTGGCACGTTTGCTTTAATTAATCCGGTAATAACATCTACCGATGGGCGCTGCGTAGCAAGTATAAGGTGGATACCAATTGCCCGGGCCTTCTGAGCAATACGTACTATAAGCGCCTCAACATCACGTGCGGCCATCATCATCAAATCAGATAGCTCGTCGATAACTATGACAATGTACGGCATGCCCTCTTCATTTTTCAGATTATTATATTCAACGATATTACGCTTTTTATGTTCAGCCAGTGTACGATAGCGACGCTCCATCTCAGCCACAGCCCACTTAAGTGCACTGATACATTTCTCGGGCTCGGTGATAACCGGTGTGAGTAGATGCGGAATATCATTATATGGAGCCAGCTCCACTGTCTTAGGGTCAACCAGAATCAGTTTAAGATCTGATGGCGAATTACGATACAGTAAGCTCGTCAATATATCATTAATCATGACCGACTTACCAGAACCAGTTTGACCGGCAACAAGCAAATGAGGCATCTTAGCTAGATTCGCCAATACTGCTTTTCCAGCAATATCTTTACCAATAGCGAAAGTGAGCGGTTCCTGCGAACTAGCCCAATTACTTGACTGCAAAATAGCACTAAGGCGTACCATAGCCGGTTTAATGTTTGGTACTTCTATGCCCACGGCACGCTTACCGGGGATAGGTGCCTCTATGCGTATGCTGGTTGCCGCTAAATCGAGTGCAAGGTTATTCTCCAATGCCGTAATTTTTGTCAGTTTTACTCCCGTTGGTGGCCTCAACGTATATTGGGTCACACGTGGCCCAATATTTGCACCCTCCATTTCCACATCAATATTAAAATTTTGAAATGTCTCACGGATGATACGCGCATTGGCCTCCACGTTACCGGCATCAGCTTTGTCCTGTTTAGCATCAAGTAGACCTACACTTGGAAATTTCCATCCTAGATCACTAGCAGCCGTCAGCGCGGCATGATTCTCTTGTGGCGCCAATTTCTTTTGAGCAGAGTTGCGCAGAGTACTCAGACGTGGTGCTGGCTGATCGACTTGACCACCTCCATCGTGACTCTCTACAGGCACACCGGCATTCAGTTTGAAACTCTTCTCGGTCACCTTATTTTTCAGCGCTTCTAGCCCATCAGCGGCGTCACTTGGACGTTTTCGACGCTGAAATACACGCATAATAATTGATGGCGATATACCAAAGGCGAAAAAGAATACCAACACCGTTAAGACAAAAAAGAGTATACTAGCTGGAATTTTATCAAGTAACGTCAACACTGCCCCACCCACACCGCTACCAATCGTACCTCCATGACCACCAGTAACGGAGCCATCCGTCTGCCTAGAAGCAAACATCGTGTAAAATAGACCCGCAGAAAAAATCAAAAGTCCGAACATGCTAAATAGGTTCGCAAGTGGCACCCTATGCTCATCAGACCTAAATTTGTACACGCCCCAGTACACTAATGCCACTGGTGTTAGCCAGGCGGCATACCCAAACAGCCAGTATGCTGCACCGAATATACCCTTTGGAAGTGTTCCGCCCGTGCCAAAACCACCTAACAATGCAAATAATGCTACCAATATGAGTAATACTGCAGCTGTATAGCCCCAGAATGGCGAGCGAACGCTAATCGCTTCGAGCTCTTCGGCTTTCTTCTTCCTAGATGTCTTCTTGGACGTTTTTTTCTTTTTTGCCATAGCTACCTAAATTATACCTTGCAAAGGAGTAGTGGTCTACAAGAGTGACCGCAGAACGCGTCACCGACAGTTTCTACACCACTTATATTATAACTATTTTTACAACAATAGTCAATGCGCTTGTGTTTTTGCGGCCAACTCTAGCGCTATTGGACGTTCAGACAAATTATTATAGGCTACTAGAGCACCATACACCGCTGTTGCATCGTATGGCCATTCTCCTGATCAAAGAGTATCACCATAGAGCGCGGATTAGTATTAGCGGCACCTATATGCGACGTGCTAGCGCACTTTGCATGCGGCACTAAATACATTGCGTACTTATTGGGAGCAGTAAGCTCTGGTGAATACGGCAGCAATCGCACGCCACTCGCTTTGTATACCATTAAAACTACCGCGGCAGTCGGCGTACTAGCGCAATTTGATCCACACAATCGCACGCTGTTGTTGCCGACCGCAGCCACGGCAGTTGGCAAGCTGCCGGATGCAATAGTGTATTGGGCAATCGTGCCAGCTAACGTACTCGCATCACTAACTTGCTTTTGGCCATACGTTACCACCACTGCTTTTGGAGGTGGCGGACGATGATACTTTCTAAACAACATGTCACCCACTCCCACTAGCAGCACAATAGCTACCAGTACAGCGGCTGCGACTTTTGCTCGTCGCATCATCGTCCATTTGCGACGACGGGCCTTGCGGCGGTGCGCTCTAAGAGCTTTAAGCTCGGCCGCGTTTGCACGACGATACTTCGAGAACGCATCATCGATTGCCGCTGCATGCCACCCATATGCCAACAAGTGCTTGCGCACCGTTGACTCATTATGCCCAACGCGCATTTGTTCACTAACATACTCAGCGAGCTGCTGACTTTTCATACCACTTAAGTATACCAACGTTGCCCACTCATAGCATAAACTTTATCAGTAAGATTTCGATTAGGCGGGTAAACCGCCCCGACATAAATATACACCCCGGTGATCAGCCTGGGGTGTATATTCTTGCGTATCTACCACTTTTGATCGTAGAAGCCGCATACTGCAGTTTCGGCGACACACAATATATGCATGCCCGCAACATTATCTATAATGTCAAGTTACTGACACTATAGCACTGACTAGGTCAAAGTGACGCTAGTACAATTTCGACATTGACCAGTTTTTGCTAGTCTCTGCCAAGAAACAAAGCGTTTTTGCGCTTTTGTTCCTAAAAAATGAAAAGAGCATTGCACTCTTCCCAAGAGATAAGAAGCGGACTTTGTGAATCCTCTCCTATATGAAAATGTACGGAGCGGCCCTTTTGGGGTAGCCCTACTAGTGAAATCTTGTTTAAGGAATTCACTAGTTTGGAATTGTTTAGATTCCAAAATGGAACTTTTGGTTCCAGATAAAACTTTTTTACGGCTTTATCTTTAAAAGGCAGGCTTTTTGTAAGAAAAGTCTTTTTGTCTTTCTTAAGCCTGGTTGCACTGTAGCAAGCATAAGCATATTTGTCAAGACCATAATATACGTTTACCCCCAGAGAGCTATGCCACAGAAAACCCCGTACAGCGTCAGCTTAGATTAATCTACGCGGGCATCTTGGGTCAGCAAACGCTCACGCATCCGTTGGAAGCGTGCTTGTTGCTCAGCCGCAATCTCCTCGGCAGTCTTCGTCTTGCTCTGATGTACAGTTTTAGCACCTTCCCCCTTGCCGCCAACAACATTTACGACTGGAATAACAATCGGACTACGCTGGGTTTGCTCAAACAAATAATGCGTCATATGGTCCTTCAGCTCAGCCTTAAACCGATCGAGGTCAACGCGCTTAAATCGCTGCTGTACCGCCCGACGCACTTCGCTCCGAAGTCCATTCATGAGTTCTTCTTGCTCACGCATATAAATAAAGCCACGGCTAATGATGTCAGGGCTAGTCAGTAGGTTACCTGACTTCTTATCGACGGTAATTACCACAGCTACAAGACCCTCTTCGGCCAACAATACGCGGTCCTTCACTACTATGTTATTGACCACGGAACCAGTCTGGTCAACCAGGATAGTGCCACTCGGCACTTGTCCAACGATCTCTATTTTGTCTGGTGTGAGTGCAATAACTTCGCCATTCATCGCATTTACACAGTGAGCACGGGGTATGCCTTGTTCTACCGCCAGCTCTATGTGACGCTGCTTGACACGGTATGCGCCATAAATTGGGATGAAGAACTTTGGCTTGACGTAGTTAATCATATCGGCATACTCATCACGTGAAGCGTGGCCTGAGACATGGAGCGGTCCAACATGATCAAGCTCATGATTACGCGCTTCAAAGACATGCACATTCTTTTGAACCATATTATCAACCATTTGGCCGATAAGTGCATCGTTGCCACTTTCAGGAATAGGAGTGCTACTCAAGATAACAGTATCTTGTTCTTTAAGCTTGACATGACGGTGCTCACCGTTGGCCATACGCTGCAGCGCGCTACTCGGCTCGCCTTGGCTACCAGTACAGACTACAACAACTTGATCATCCTGCAAGCTACCAACACTAGCGATTGGAACAAACGTCCCTTTCGGAATCTTCATGAAACCATTTCGCACAGCCATCTCAAGTGTCGAAACCATACTACGACCGTCCATGGCGACTTTGCGGCCATGATGGACTGCAGCGTTTACAATCATCTGCACGCGATTCATGTTGGTACTGAACAGACCAACAAATATACGGCCTGGCGCCTGGTCGATAATATCGATAAAACTTTGTTCGATAGTACTTTCCGAAGGAGTACGGCCTAAACGCTCAGCAGTAGTACTTTCACTTAGTAATGCTAGTACACCTTCATTGCCGAGCTCTTGTAAACGTTCAATGTCGCTACGTTCGTGGTCAAGAGGGTTTGGATCAAAACGGAAATCTCCGGTGTTTATGATACGTCCAACAGGCGTGTCAAGCACGACACATGTCGAACCTGGTATAGAATGTGTGATGCGCACTAATTCTACGTAAAATTCGCCGACCTTTAGACGCTCATGTGTACTTTCATTCATTGTCACGGTCTGCAGTTCAAACCCATCGGGCATCGGCAAGCCAAAATTTTCAAAAATTTCTTCTACGCGACCGACGGTGAATTTCGATCCGTAGATAGGCGCTGGGAGATTCGGCACAATATGGGGTAAACCACCAATATGGTCCAAATGCCCATGCGTAATGACGTACGCTCGTAGTTTATGCTTGATGCTCTCAACATATGCCGTATCAGCAATGCCATAGTTAATACCCGGGAGATCCACGCTGAGATCATTACCAGCGTCAATAATGACTGCATCGTTCATGTACTCAACTAGTATCATGTTCTTCGATCCACCACCATCCATGCCACCTAGACCTACAATTTTAAGGCGCGGGCTATCGTCTATAAAGTTGGCGCGACGTTTTTCTCCGGCATCAGCGGGCATGTACTGATTAGCAACACGCTGAGCGTCCATTTGGGTGCGCTTTTGAGCTCGTACTGCCGCGCCACGGCTAATCGTATTGTGCCGATCGCCATTTTCTGTCGGCCGATCGCCGTTCTGCGTGTATTTTTTTTGCTGGTTCTGCTGCCGAACCGATCGGCCAGATTGACCGCGACCGCTATTGTGCGGTCTGTCGTCACGACCGCCACGGTTCATCTGCCTCGGCGGTCTCTCTTCATTAGTTGGTTGATTGTCCATAGTCAGTTCATTCCTTTCTTTACATTATCCGATCCGTCGTGCCAAGCATCTGTGAGACAGCTACCGTAGTCGTAAAGCTTCGTTACTGCTTGCAAAAAGTAATCCGATAATGAGCGGTTAATAGGTTCCTTTGTTAATTTTTTCTACAATTACCGGGATGAGCGCAAAATCGTCAATTAGTGTCTGGCGCATCCCGCCGTTATACAGGGCGGCCGCCGGATGAAACAGAGGGAGGTAGACATGACCCTTGTATCGTTTCGGTTGGCCGTGTACTTGGCTGATTTTCAGCCCGGGCAGTAGCACATCCATGCTGTGCCTGCCTAGGGTGACAATCAATTTTGGCTGAATTATAGCGAGCTGCTCCTGTAAAAATGGCAGAAAAGCGTTCTTTTCGTTCGGCAGTGGATCACGGTTGTTGGGGGGACGATATTTTACAATGTTTGTAATGTAGACATCTTGGCGTTCTAAGTTTATCATCCCGAGCATCTCATTCAAAAACTTACCGGCCGCACCAACGAACGGTTTCCCCTGCTCATCTTCGTGCTTGCCCGGAGCTTCACCAATAAACATGATCTCTGCTGCTGCACTGCCGTCACCAAAGACCAGTTGAGTAGCACCATCTCGCAGTTCGGGTGTTGGATCTTCAACCTGAATCCTCTTCTGCAACGCATCAAGCTGTTGCTGTTTAGCTGCAACCGCATTCACTGCCTATCTCCCTCGCGTCTTAGCTTATCTGCGAATTCCAACAGCTCGTTCAGATTATCTTGATGCTGCTCACTCAACTTTTGGTCTGTATTCCGTAGGCTAATATCCCAGTAGGAAAATCCTACCACTCTACCAGCTAACGCTGTTAGAATAGTAACTACCGCGTCGAATTTAGCCACTAGGTAGTCTCGGACCATTATCGGGGTCTCCAGATAGCATGCATGAAGTTCTGTACAGTGCCAGCCGACAAGAACAGGACAATTATCCACAACCACCAGTCACCACTAGCGAGCGCCCAATTCACAAAACCATACGCCATGGCAAGCTCAACAAGGCCAAAGACTAGATACCCAATTCGAGTCTTATGAAACTTGTCGAGCCGCTCAAGCATACTGCTACTTCTCTTTCTTTAACTCACGGGCGGCAGCCTTCATAGAAAGCTGCAGACGACCACGATCATCTATAGCAACAAGTTTTACGGTCACCTTATCGCCTTCCTTAAGCTTGTCGCTGGGTTTTTCGGTACGCTCTTCAGAAATCTCAGAAACATGCACCAAGCCGTCTTTACCCGGCAAGATTTGCACAAACGCACCGAAGTCGAGCACACTGACCACTGGTACGTCGACGTATATCTTGCCAACTTCTGGCTCAGCAACAATACTCTCTATCCATTGCTTTGCCGCATCAATCTTGAGCTTATCAGGGCTGGCTATCATAACCGTTCCATCATCCTTGATGTCGATTTCTGTACCAGTTTCGGCAGTGATTTTCTGGATAGTCTCACCACCCTTCCCAATCACCTCGCGAATTTTGTCCGGGTGAATGGTTATACTCTCGACGCGTGGGGCGTACGGACTAAGCTCATTACGCGGCTCAGCCAATGTCTTCAGCATGTGTTCAAGGATAAATGCGCGGCCTTGCTTACCTTGCTCCAAGGCTCGCTTCAACGTCGCTACGGGCAAACCATGTACCTTCATGTCCATCTGTAACGCTGTAATGCCCTTGGATGTACCCGTTACCTTGAAATCCATATCGCCAGCAAAGTCTTCGGCGTCAGCGATATCGCTCAGCACGTACGACTTGTCGCCATCTACCATTAGACCCATCGCAATGCCACTTACCGGCGCCTTGAGTGGTACGCCGGCATCCATGAGCGCCAAACAGCTGCTGCAGGTTGCGGCCATGCTGGTCGACCCGTTCTGACTCATAATCTCAGTCACGCTACGAATGGCATACGGGAACTCAGCTTCGCTCGGTAACACAGGCATGATGGCGCGTTCTGCCAGGTAACCGTGACCGATTTCGCGACGACCCGGGCTGCCAAGTCGACGCACTTCACCGACCGTGTAACCTGGGGCATTGTAGTGATGCATGTAGCGACGTTCGCCATCACTTACCTCCATAGTATCAACAATCTGTGCATAGCTTAGTGGCGCCAAGGTAACAATATTCATGCCCTGGGTCACACCACGCGTAAACAAGCTACTACCGTGCGTACGCGGCAAGATACCAACTTCCGTAGACAATGGACGGATCTCATCCATTTTGCGTCCATCAGGACGTATACCGTGCTCCACTATACCCTTCCGTACGTCCTTGTGGATAGCCAGTTGCAGCGCCTCATCATACTGACCGTGCAGCTCTTTATATGCCTCTTCACCAATCTTGGCAGCGAATTCGTCGTGCATCTGTTTACGCAGCACCGCAATAAGTTCATTGCGCTCCGGGTATGGCATGCGCAGATCTTCTCCAAGCTTGCCTTCCACCCAACTATCTACTTCTTTCTGGAATTGCTCGTCCGGTAACGCCAATTCATACTCTTGCGGCGTTACGCCAACCTTTTTAGCGAGCTCACGCTGTAACTCCAGTGCCGGCTTAATGGCTTCAACGGCAAACTCCATAGCACCGATCACTTCATCTTCTGTAGCCTCTTTGGCACCGGCTTCTACCATCATTACTTTGCCGTCCGTGCCGGCTACGACCAAATCAAGTTTACTCTCTGCCAGCTCTTTAGCGCTCATAAATGCCCGATAGTCACCGGCCTTGTCTATTCCAACCCGCACACCTGCCACTGGGCCATCAAACGGAGCTCCAGTAAGCATGAATGCCGTGCTCACAGCGATCATTGCGACGACATCAGGACGAAAGCTCGGGTCCATGCTGAGTACACTCGCTACGCCCTGTACTTCATTGCGATATCCCTTAGGCCACAATGGACGGATCGGACGGTCGATCAACCGGCCAATAAGTACTGCTTCATCACTCGGCTTGCCTTCACGCTTAATAAATCGGCTGCCACTGATCTTACCAGCCGCGTAAAATTTTTCCTCATAGTCAATGCTGAGTGGAAAATAGTCCATTCCCGGAATGACCTTACCGGCCATAGCAGTGCCAAGCACCACAGTTTCACCATAGCGCACCAGCACACTGGCTGTAGTACGAAAACCCACTCGGTTAACCTCGAGTGTTAGCGTACGACCACAGAATTCAGTCTCAACTGAAAGAATATCTTTCCCGTATGGGTTAATCGTTGCGTTGTTAATTGTTTGGCTCAATGTTCTACCAAATCCTTCCGCCCCAGCTGACCTGGGTGAGGTGCAAATATATGGCTCCGGTCTTGTGCTAGAAATGTTGAGCGATATATCTGGTCCCTACCCACGTGCTACTTGAGAGCTATTAATGTGCACAAGTTTGGCAGCTCAATTGTTTGAGCAGCCTAATCTATGCACTAAGCGTTTTCAGGAATGACACGGTTTGAGATGAGAGTCCGAATCTATACGCGTAGCGTACTACCAGGTGCGGTGAGCATAGATCGGATATTGTCACCCATGTGTGCATTACTGACGATACCTTTAGCGACGGATACCCAAGTCTTTAATCAGAGACAAGTACGCTTGTCCATCTTTAGCGGCTATGTACTGCAACAAGCGTTTACGCTTGCCAACCAGCTGCAATAAACCACGCCGAGCCATAAAGTCATGCTTATTGGTTTTAAGGTGCTCGGTCAGCTCTTTAATACGCTCAGTAAATATCCCAACCTGTACTGCTGCACTGCCGGTGTCAGTCTTGTTAGACTGCAGCTGTTCGACAACCTTACTCTTCTTTTCTTGTGAGATCATGTAACTCCTAATTCTAGCTTACTCAAGATTTTGTGATGACGTTGTGTCCAATTATATCACCTCCCCACCCCTGAATCAACTACAACCACGACAATAGCACCAGACGTGCAACTTTTCTTAAGCTATGCCATCAGTCACGTCTTCACACACTAGCTCGCTTAGCGATGCACGGTTCAATCTATCTTTATCTACAGCTTGCTCAATATGAAAATGGCCCACCCGTACACGTCGTAGGTCGGACATATAGGCGCCAGTACCAAGATGCTTGCCCAGGTCCGAGACCAAAGATCGTATGTAAGTACCACTACCAACTTCACTCGTGAACGTCACATACGGGTAATGATATCCCGTCAGCTTATTGGAGTAGATCGTAACCGGACGAGGGGCAAGCTCCACCGCCTTACCCTCACGCGCCAGTTTGTAGGCTCGCTGACCGTTCACCTTCATGGCACTAAATGCCGGTGGGACCTGCATAGTCTTCCCTTCATAGGCCGTCAGAGCATCCTGGATAGCTTTTTTACTCGGAACACTGTGCGCAATCGACGTTACTACACCTTCTGCATCGCCAGTTGAGCTAGTCTCACCTAGCTTCATTGTGACCTCATATGTTTTGTCGAGCTTTGTCAACGTAGGCGCACGCCTCGTGTACTCCTTGCCCACTAACAAGACCAACAGCCCGGTCGCCAATGGGTCGAGTGTACCCGTATGTCCAACTTTTGTATTCTTTGGCTTTTTACCTTCAACTGCCGCCACCTGCTTGCGCACAAAATTAACCACATCGAAACTAGTCCAACCTTTAGGCTTATCTACCAGCAACACACCTTGCATGCCTAGCAGTATACCGCACCCTTATTGTTTAGGTGCAATGGTACAGGCCTGTCTGGGGTGTCACTGCAACGGGAACATCGGTGGCGGCACCGGTGGCGGTGGCGTACCAGAAGGACCGCCGGCTTGTGGCGGAGCACCGGGGAACGTGCTTGGTGGCGCTGGCTGGTTGGGTGGCACCGCTTGACCAGGGCCAAACGGATTAGACGGCAGTGGCATATCGAACGTATTGTCAGCTGGCGTGCTACCTGGAGGCGACTCGCTAAAACCGGTGTTTGAAACCGGCGGCAATGTTGCCGCAGAAGGAGCCTGTCCTGGTGGCGAAGGTAAAGGCTGATGTAAATCAGGCCCAAGCTGTGCAGCATGCAGGGCAGCTACAGGCTCGGGTGGTCTACTGTTGTATGCAGCCGGGCTATTGAGCGCTGCCTCAACAGCACCGCGTGCATTGTCCACAGAAGCTGGTGGCGCGGGCTCTGCAGACGCATTTGAGAGATTACCGTTGTCGTCTATTCGAATATGTGGGCTATCCACTGCCTTTTCAATTTCACTGAGCGTCTCATCAGGAGTAACTGGCGCTGGTTGTAAAACTGGTGGAGTTGCCGCAGCTGGATCCGGCTGCCACTGTGGGCCTTGCATAGCTGGCGGCATGGGCGGCGCTAATGGCTGCTGCCATGATGGTGGCACCGGACGTTCCTGGGGCTGCTGCGGTATAAACG
>JAJZCD010000022.1 GCA_021851735.1 bacterium
ATCTGTGGAGTTGCCGCAGCTGGATCCGGCTGCCACTGTGGGCCTTGCATAGCTGGCGGCATGGGCGGCGCTAATGGCTGCTGCCATGATGGTGGCACCGGACGTTCCTGGGGCTGCTGCGGTATAAACGGCTCGGGTGGCTTTGGAACGATTGGAGGCTGTATGGGCTGCTGAAGCACTGTTTCGTCGTGCGAGAGTAGCGGCGATGACGATTGCACCGGAGGTAGCATCAAATTTTCGGCAGGTGGATCAATATCTTCGGGCTTTATGTTAGCCGTTAGATCGGAATTGCTTAGCTTGGGAGGCTCGACAATACGGCTTCTGCTTACTTTGGGGATACCCACGTCAGTGGGCTGGCCGTGAGCACCGACACCATGAACTTTAGAGATTTCCGGCAGTGTCATATCAGGTTCTGGCCGCAACTGTTTCATGCTGCTTGCATTAGACGGTGGTAGCACCGGTTTGTTAGTTGGCGTTACATCTTCTACTGGCAGGTCTGTCTCAGCACTATGGTCAATCTCAAGTGTGCCAGGGTCACGCTTGGGTGGACGTTGCGGCACGTCATCTATAGCGTCTACATCGGGCGACGGCGATGTGGGCTGTTCCAGTTCCTCGTCAGACGTAGTGTCTGACATTGGAGTTGCTGTTGCGTCAAGTTCAGTGGCAACTAGCTGCTGATTAGCGCCAGCTGACATTAATACCGCGCTAGCTCGCATAGTTTTAGGTGTAGTCTTTTCATTACTAAAACGTTCCGTACCGGCAACGATACCCGTCAAAAGCGCAGTAGCAATCTGCCCATCCATAATCTTTTGATCTAAGCCGTCAAGTAACGATACCATCATCTCACTGAGTGAGCTTGCATTTGGATCGACCCAATTAATCGTACCTAGGCTTCCCTGCCCAGTCGTACTGACACTAGCAACCGTAGCATCATGCAAAATACGTCCGTGTGCAGTAATCGCGGTATCGAGTTCTTGCTGTTCGGTCACGCCAAGAGCAACAACTACATCAACGTTAAAATCACCCTGGCTAAAATTTAAGTCCGCTTCTGAAAGCGACGATTTGTACGGAGTAATAAATATGCGCACTACTTGGTCTTCTACTTTATAGCGCAGCTTATCCGCCTTGGATTTATCGAGGGCAATGATAAAATCACGCAGACTGTCGGTATTTTTCTCGAGTGTTTCTTCTGGTTTCAGGAACTCGATGGTACTTGGCACTTGTCCACTGAATACCGCAGTACCATGCTTATTGAGTTTATTAAGCGCTAGCGTCAGACCAATAGCAGCGGATAGTTGATCAACCGTAGGGTCCGTGCTCACTGTCACCAAAACGTTTTGTGCTTGGCGGATACGCTCGATAAGTTTTTGCTTTTGCTCGTCCATACTTTTTATTTTACTATATACGCTTACGTTTGTCCGCATCTTATCACATTTATAGTAATGACACCAAGCATTTTGCGTATAACACTTTGACAACAGGGCCCTAAACCGGTATAGTTCTCTTGAATAACGTAAAAGGATCAGCATCAGATGCCAATCATCAAGTCAGCAAAAAAGCGCGTCAAAGTTGCCAACAAGGCGGCTGTACGCAATAGTAAAACCAAACGCTCGCTTAAAGGCGCCGTCAAAGCATTTAGCCGTGCTCTGTCCGCCACAGACAAGAAAGAAGCCGGAAAGGCCCTGAACAAGGTTCAGAGCGAACTCGATAAAGCTAGCAAAAAGGGCGTTATGCACAAGAACAAAGCCGCCCGCAAGAAATCTCAAGCTGCGAAGAAAGCCCAAGCTACTGTGAGCGTGACAAAAAAAGCTCCAGCAAAAAAAGCTGCACCAAAGAAAACAACAACCCGCAAGACGCCAGCTAAAAAACCAGCAACTAAAAAGTAGCGCCCGGTACGCTCACTATATAAACAAACTTCAGGAAGCTAGTTTTGTGACGACCCGTCTATTGCCGGGATTGCTGTATCGTGTACGCCGTTACGCGCACTGCGCGTAATACGTTTCGTGTCCAGAACTATACCGCTGTGCTTACAACGCGAGGCTCAGCAGATAATACTGTACAGCCTCGTTGACATCAAGAGCTTCACTTTTAAGGCGAACGTCAAATTCTCGCAGACTACTCACCAAGTTTTTGAGCTGTGTGATGCTCATACGTTGAGCTAGCCCCTGGGCTTTACGAACTGTAAACGGGCTCAGCTTAGCCTCTCTAGCTACCGTATCGGCACTACTATCGCCGGCAGCTTTTACTATTGCGAGCACATGCAGCTGCCAGACTAACATTGCGACCACTTGCTGTGGTTCAACGTGTTGCGCGCGCTGCTCATCATAAAGTGCTATTGCTCGCTTGGCATTGCCTGCGAAGGCAGCGTCAAGCAACTCGAATATGCTGCTTTGGGGTGTACGCTCAGTTAAGAGCTCAATCGCCGCAGTGTCAATTTTCAAGTTGTATGCAAGTAATTTATCCAGCTCGTGCTGCAAGGTAAGCTGGTCACTACCGACACGATCGATGAGCGTTCGCGCGTCAGAAGTGTTCAGCGTACCACCCTGCTCTTTGGCATACGCCGCCAAAGAGCGGATCAGGCCAGCCGCATCAAGCACGGCGAACTCGCGAAAATCAGTAGCTTTGCGTAGTTGCTTGTAGTAGTTCAAGCGTTTATCGAGCTTCGGCTCAACGATCACTATATCGTTAGTTTCGGCAATACTCTCTAAAAATTTCTCAAACTTTTCTACAAATTCTTTACATACACTGGGCTCGCGTAGAATTACTAGTTTGCGTGGCACCAAAAACGGTAGACTTTGGGCGCAACCTACCATACGTTCATAACTCGCTTCTTCACCATCTAGTCGCTCCACCGCCATTTCGCCATAGTCAGTCATGAAGGTGTCAACAAGCTGGCGCAGCGCCGCTTGTCGCATTACAACGTTCTCTCCCGTAAGCGTAGTTACCACTCCTCCATTATATCTGAACTGCATGTAAGTTCATTTCGTTTCATATAATTCTGTGCTACAAAAATGAACATGGCAGATTTGGTGATTGTATCTAACCGCTTGCCACTGAACATCCGTAAAATAAACGGCCGATTAGTATTTTCCCAAAGTATGGGCGGGCTAGCGACTGGGCTGGCATCATATACAAATAGACCCGGCACAAAATGGATTGGCTGGCCTGGCATTGCCTGTGAAGACCTAACTACCACGGAAAAAGCAACGATCACCAAACGACTTAAACAACATCGGTGTTATCCCGTTTTTCTTACGCAAAAACAGCTTAATGCATACTACAATGGCTACAGTAACAGCGTACTCTGGCCCGCTTTGCATGAGCTGTCATTTGAAGATTATCCCAAACGATATTGGCAAGCTTACCAACGAGTAAACAGGTTGTTTGCCGATGAAACATTACGCCTCAGTAAGCCGGGCAGTACCATATGGGTACATGACTACCAGCTTATGCTAGTGCCGGAGATGCTGCGCGCCGCTGCGCGCCAGGATACGATTGGTTTTTTTCACCACACACCTTTTCCGCACAACACCGCGTTACTCCGAGTACATGAAGCAAGAAACCTAACAGAAGGCTTACTAGGTGCCAGCCTGATTGGGTTCCACACGGTAAGCTACAGCCAACATTTTTTAGAAGCCTGCGACATCCTACTTGGGGCTGATAGCTACCGAGATTTTGTCCAGATTGGCAATCGTACGGTTCGAGTTATGGAGTTTCCTATCGGGATCGACTATCAACGTTTTGCCAAAGATGCACGGCGCAAACCGAGCCGTCAAGCCGTACGGAAGCTGCGGAAGCACTACGGGAAGCAAAAAATAATTCTAACCGTCGACCGGCTGGATCCGTCGAAAGGATTACTGGAGCGCGTCAGCACCTATCGGCAACTGTTAAGACACAACAAAGGCTTGCACGGAAAGGTGGTCATGATTATGATAGTAGCTCCCTCACGCACAGACGTACGTTCCTACCAAACACTGAAGCTGGAGTTAGAAGCGCTCGTTGCAAACGTTACTGCTGACTTTGCAACCCGTGATTGGCAACCAATCGATTTCATATATCGAGCAGTGCCACTGGAAGAAGTTATGAAGTATTATCAAATCGCAGATGTAGCATTCATAGCCCCCTTACGTGATGGCATGAACCTTGTCGCCAAGGAGTTCCTGGCAAGCAAGACCCGGAATAACGGTGTACTCATACTAAGTAAGACAACCGGGGCCGCCAAAGAGTTACGTGACGCTATCCAGGTAGACCCTACAAAACCACGTTCCCTTATATACGGGCTAAAGCGCGCACTGGCATTCCCCAATTCAGAACTGCATGATCGGACCAAACATATGCGGCAACACATCAAACAATTTAACGTGCAACGGTGGGCAGCAACGTTCATAAATACACTACAGCAACCTATACATGTACACCCAGCAGTCCATCCGCTCACCGAAGGTCATAGCGCTAGTCTAGCTGCAGCGTATAACCGGGCAAATAAGCGGCTCCTGCTGCTCGACTACGACGGTGTCTTACATGAATTCGTAACCGACCCAGCGGCAGCCGTGCCCACCAAGGAAGTTATGTCCATGCTACGAAGACTCAGTAATAATCCAGCGAATGATATCGTAATTATAAGCGGCCGCAGTAAGCAAAACCTGGATGCATGGTTCGGCAAACTGCATGTAGCGCTAGCTGCCGAGCATGGTGCGTTCTTCCGCCGCGCCGGTAGTAAAAACTGGCATCGCACAAGCACCACGACACTCCGCTGGCAGAAGCCAGTAAAAACTCTGTTCGATGCCTATGCTCGCATCACACCCGGTGCCCTGGTTGAACAAAAAAACACCGGAATCGCGTGGCACTACCGAGCTACCGAGCCTTACGATTCCCAAAAAAATCTAGTAGCAATCCGCCGCTTGCTCAAGCCATTACTCAACCAGTTCAATCTAGTCATACAGGAAGGCAGTAAGGTTTTAGAAGTACATCCAGCTGCTATCAACAAAGGCCGTATAGCGCAAGAGTGGCTGCTGCAGGACTATGACTTCGTTCTTGCTATGGGCGATGACCAAACTGACGAGGATACCTTTAGTGCTATGCCTGCCGGCGCCTACAGTATAAAAGTGGGGCGCGGGCAGACAGCAGCCCGCTTTCGTTTGAAGGGTGTCAGCGAAGCACTAGCACTACTAGGCAAGTTCTGACCGGCTACCCAAAATTGTGCCTATCGCTAACGCAGCCACCTAGGTGCAATTATCCCCGTGTATAATTACAAAACCTGTTCAGAGGGACAAATATGCGTACCCCTGCCAGCAACCCGAAGTTTAACAATAGTCGTACCACAGCGCGGGCACGCTAAGCCTTCGCGCCGAAACACACGGGCAAAGTTCATGTAGCTTCCCTTCTTACCTTCCGCGGTAACATACGTATGATTAGATGAGCCACCTTTCTCTATCGCTAGATTCATTACATACCGGAGTTCAGTGTACAAGCTATGTAATGCTGGCACGGGCACGTCCGCCACACGAGTAGCAGGATGGATTTTGGCACCCCACAAACTCTCATCAGCATAGATATTACCAACGCCAGCTATCACGGTCTGATCAAGCAGCGCCGCTTTTATTGTAGTGTTTTTACGCCGCTGCAAGCGATCCACGAAGTGTCCTGCAGTAAAGTCTGCCGACAGCGGCTCCGGTCCAACCTTACGCATAAAATCTATATTTGGCACTTCTGCAGTTGGTACCAGGCGAACCCACCCAAATTTACGCTGGTCGTTAAAGAATAGCTTGCTGTTGTCTTCAAACGTGAACTCCACCCGCGTCGACTTATCGGGCAATTTCCCGATTAACGAGTCGCTTGGATGCCCTGCACCAAAGCGCACATCAGAACTGTCTACAAATACTAGTTGTCCGGTCATCTTTAGATGAATTACCAACGAATACTGACTAGACAAGTTGATAAGCAGGACTTTGGCCCGCCGTCGGACATCTACTACGGTAGCCCCCAACAAGAACTCCCGTGTATCGGCGTCCGTGTTTGGGAATGACTTTGCGTTGAGGGATAGTACAGCCTTAAAGGCTCGCTCGGGCAAAAGCCGCGCAAGTCCAATCCGCACCGTTTCTACCTCTGGTAACTCTGGCATATAAATATTGTATACTAAAATTATGGATGGATTGGGCGATATACTACGCCACAAGGATTTTGACGAACCGTCAGAGGTGCGCGCCATTAAAGAATACGTGCGGCGCTATTATAACGATGCCGAGGTGCGCGTAACAGTAAGACCACATGCAATTGTAGTGGTAGGCCGTAGTGCAGCACTTATCGGGGCGTTACGTATCAACCTCCCTAAGCTACAGGCGGCTGCCGCTACTGATAAGCGTATTATGCTTCGTATCGGCTGAATACAGCGTCATCGTTCTATTTACGAAGTAGTGCTTCAAGCTCTCTGCGGCACGCCATGAAGTCCACGTATAAAAAAGCGTGCATCCCGGCAGCTTGCGCACCCTCCACATGATGCTTCCGATCGTCTATATACATGCACGTGGCCTCAGGCACGCCCAGCCGCTTCGCAATAGCGTGATATGCAACATCAGTCGGCTTAGTAACGCCAGTGTGCCATGACATTGCTATAACATCGAACATCTGCACTTCCTCAGGGGTGAAGATTTGACTAATAACCTTGTCGTTCCGAGCGTTGCTTAGTATACCCAGACGAAAGTGGGGCCTTAATTCAGTTTGGATATACGCAAGTAGATCCTTATTTGGCAACGTATGCTCCATTTCGTGACGAACAGTTGCCTCGCTCACGCCGGCCTGTTCGGCCGTAAATCGAACCAGTTCAGCATATTCAGCTAAACCAGCGTCTACCTTACGGCCCAACTCGAAGATTGCGTGCCACACGTCTTCTCGGCTCGAAAAATACTTTACTTTGAATGATTCCCAACCGTTCAATGCCAGTACGCCGTACAAGTCAAAGATAATCGCTTTAATACCAGTGGTCATCACCCTCGTATTATACCAAGCGGTTATAGCATAACGTTTGTATTGTTGACGAGTTCAGACAAATCATTTGACGGGACTTGCGCCTCAAATAGTTGACGTACGCCTGCCGCATCACCCTCGAACGTTCCTTCACCACCACAACTAGTCGACCAATACTTAAATAGGGTAGTCCCATTATTACTAAAACTATACAAATACCGGTCACCGGTTGGACAATACCCACGGTAATCGATGTTTATGTTTTTGCCCTTTGCAAAATTTAGAAGCTTCAATGACTGTAAAAACGCTCCGTACGCTGAACTATTATTAGGGTAGGTTTTGCTGGTAATCACTTTCCCTTGGTATCCCTGGATAATATCAATCGTACTACTAGTAGCATCCACGCTAATTTGTACTTGGTAATGGTCTTGATCCAGATTCGTCGGGCCGTCCATGAGTAACGTTGCTACGGCGCTTGTATTAGCATACTTGCCTATGTCAATCGGTTTTTGCTGCGAGCCAGTGCCGAAGATAAGCCGAAACAATAAAATAATTAAAAGCACAGTTATACCGATGCCAACAAGCACCACAATGATATTTCGGATTCTCGTGCGCACGTCCATAAGCTTCAGCAATATTTATAGCATAAATGACCACTTATGGCAATTTTAAGTCTCCGACCCCATATGAGACACCCCCTCGAAGCAGTCTTAATGTATGCCACACTACGGGGATTAACACGCAGTCTGGGCATGAAATACCCTACTGAAAGATATACCAAGCATCACGAGCACTATACAAGTATCTACGCAATCCAACTAGTAGATTTTGTTGATAGCAGTTACCCCTACTTTTGTATTGGTCGCGTTCCTCGGCATCATGGTGTATACATACCGAGCTAGTTTACGCACTCTTATAGCTCACCCTCTAGCCCAGGTAGACGAGTTGCTATAGACCCCAGACTGACCGGTTGGTAACCAAGCCCTTTTCGGGAACGCAACCAGCTCCCAGAAGACATTGAGCCTACTAACGCAGCTACCCCCGTGAACGCAACATTCCCTATTCGTCTCGTGGTGTTTGGCGGTTGACTTTGTTTGAGTATATATTGTTCTAACTCCCGTATACCTCCGGCAACATAGCCATCATGGTCGCCGGGCTCTTCGAATGACGTCCTCATACGTGACACATACCTCGCTTACATACATCAGGATGGTAATCGTGTGGTCGATGCGGCTATAAACTCGACCATCCTGCCGACGCGTAGTTTGTCATGGGCACCACGCAGTGTCTGTAAAAAACTATGCTTCTACCATACCCAGGAATAGGCTCATGTACCCTCGGTAACCCGGCCGCACTTACTACACGAGAGCTATATTTTGGGTTACAACTCGCCCCAATTGCTACCGACGGAAACGTCAACGACGAGTTTTACGGGGAGCTCGGGGTATACGTTCTCCATAGTCTTTCTGAGCAGCCCGGCAATTTTTTCTGCGTCAGCTTCATCACATTCAACTAAAATCGAATCATGGATCTGTAATAATTGCCGTGGCCTATGCGTAGCATCTTTAGAACTTGCCGGTCCCTGGTATAACTTTGCCAACTCCTCGTCCACGCGCACCATAGCTATCTTCATCAGGTCTGCCTCGGTACCTTGTATTGGCATATTCATGGCCGCACGCTCTGCCGCAGAGCGAATCATAAAATTACCCGACCGTATATCAGGCATAGGCCGTCGGCGGCCAAACAGCGTTTCAACATAGCCCTGCTCGCGGGCCTGGTCTTTCAGCTTATTCAGATACCCGATGAGCGGCTTACGTATTTTGAAATACCCGTCAATAAACGTGCGGGCCTGCTCCATTGTCATCCCCGTTGCGACGCTCAGCCCATGCGGACTCATGCCATACAGCACGCCAAAATTTACCGTTTTTGCGGCACTACGCTGTTGTTTAGTAACATCTTCAAGCTGACGACCGTAAATTTGAGCGGCTGTAGTCGCATGGATGTCCGCACCATTATTAAATTGGGAAACCATGGCATCATCACCACTCATTGCCGCTGCCAAACGAAGTTCAAATTGGCTATAATCAGCGCTCACTAACACTTTTCCCTTACCGGCAACGAACGCCGTACGGATGTGCTTACCCAACTCAGTTCGCACGGGTATATTTTGCAAGTTTGGGTCATTACTACTTAGACGGCCAGTCTGTGCCACGGTCAGGTTAAACGTGGTGTGTATGCGCCCGTGGCCGTCCGTCTGGTGTGGCAGCGTGTCGACATAGGTATTCTTGAGCTTCGTAACTTCGCGGTATTTGCTGATAAGATCGATAATCGGATGAAGTGCTCGTAGTTTATCAAGTTCACCTGCGGCCGTGCTGTAACCAGTTTTGCCCTTTTTTATCCCGGTTGTCGGCAGTTGCAGCGTCTCAAATAGGATATCAGCCAACTGAGCCGGGCTGCCAATGTTAAACTCTTTGCCAGCATGCCCATAAATTTCTTGTTCAAGGTCGGAAATAGCATCATCTATCTCCCTAGCGAATGATTTGAGATATGCTGCATCGAGCGATATACCCTCATACTCCATACGAGCGAGTACTGGGATTACCGGCCACTCTATATTCCGAGCTAAATCCGGCAGTTTAGGCATGGCTGCCAGTTCCTCGGTCTGCTGATCATGCAGCATATGTATGGCGGCAATGACCTCTAGCGCACGACTCATCATCTCTTCAGCGTCGAGATCTTCAAATCCTGAACCGGTATACCCAACGTCCCTTTCCGCAAGCTCCGTTAGCGATTGTTCGCGGCGCAGGCTATTAATCAGAAAAGCGCCGATCAGCACATCATGCTGCACTGGTGGTAATTCGGAAATACCCAGCTCCAGGAGGAGTTGGAGTGACGATTTTACGTCGTAGCCAACTAATGAGCATCCGCTAACTATGGCAACGACAGCGTCGTTGCTCAGCTTCGCCAGGTCGAAGGTATACGTGTCGCGGCCGTCTGCACTGAGGATCAGGACTTGCGGATCACGCCCATGCTTACCCGCCGCTCGGCTGTGTATATACATATGATCGGTTGTAGGTAACTGCACTTGTGCGAGTTTTTTGTCGCTATCAATAATAGTGTTCGTTCCCGTGGCCCAGGCTCGTGATGTATCCTTACTAGCGCTTGAGCCATTGATCGCCGTCTGCATTACCTCAGGCAGTTGGCGCGCTAGACTACGAAACTCCAGATCATTCAGCATGTCTAACAACTTTGCCGGCTGCACGTGATGCCCATCCATTTCATCCAAGTTAAGTGTAATGGGAGCGTCAGTCCATATGGCGGCAAGTTTTTTACTCAGATAGGCGCTTTCCTTGCCGGCTTCTAGCTTGTTGCGCACAGAATTTTTAATAAGGTCAATATTTTCATACACACCATCAAGCGTCTTATACTCTTGCAGCAGCTGCACCGCTGTTTTTTCACCGATACCCGGGACCCCCGGGATATTGTCAGAATTATCTCCTTTTAGTGCTTTCAGATCCAAAAATTGGTGTACATCGATGCCGTACTTGGCGGTAAAGGTCTCGGGTGAATACAGATCAATGTTACTGAGACCTTTTTTTAGTATGTACGCGCGTACCTTACCATTTACCAACTGCAACACATCGAGGTCGCTCGTCACGAGCATAGTCTCGATGCCCTGGGCACGAGCCTGTACGGCGAACGTACCCATAATATCGTCGGCCTCGTAATCATCTAGCTCATATAACGGCCAGCCAAAGGCATGCAGTAGTTCGTGCAATACCGGAATTTGCTCGTAAAAGTCAGGCGGCGCCGGCTTCCGTCCCGCTTTGTACGCCGAATACAGCTCGAGCCGTTTGCGAATGTTGGTTTTCGGCTTATCCCATGCCACTGCCACATAATCCGGCTTAAGCCGTTTGATAACCTCGAGCGCCATCACTGCAAACCCATAGACGCCACCCGTAGGCGTACCATCTTTGGTTGCTAGGTTGGGCATAGCGTAGTAGCCCCGATAAAATACCGACTTGCCATCTATCACAGCCAGTTTCTTTGGTGGGGTTTGTGTCACGCGATGTTCACTCCTTCAATCTCTTCTAGTACCCAGTATAGACTACTCATAGGATACGCTATAATACAGCTAGAAAGATTTGACATAAACATGCGGGCACTGCACCAAAAAATACATCACCATCTGAAACTTCAACACCACCGGTATACCGGCCGGGTGTTGCACCACCGCCATACGTCGTACCGAGCGCTGGCAATTGTATTTGCGCTGACGGGTATTGCTATGCTCAGTATTACACTGGTCAATAACGCGGCAGCTGCTTCCCTCGTCACGGTACAAGCCACCAAGCAAACACCGGTTCCAACCACAGCCGCTCTTATTGCTACCCCCGCTAATGGTGACACGCTGAACACAAACAGCACCTTGGTAACCGGCAGCTGCCCCGTTGTCACGCCGCAAGTCATGGTAACGCTACTTGTCGACGGCACTAATGTCGGCTCAGCAGCCTGCGATAGCAACAACGACTTTTCTCTACCAGTAACATTTAGTGCCGGCTCGCACACATTAGTTGCCCAAACCTACACCATCACCGACCAGCCGGGTCCAGCAAGCACTCCGGTACGTATCAATTCTCCCGCAGGAACAGCTCAAGCGATAAGCACAAGCCCGATTGTACTAACGGCTGCGGCACCGCTCAGCTACTTAGGAGCTACCAAAACTGCGACCTGGAGCGGCACTATCACTGGCGGCACACCGCCGTATCACGTACATATCGACTGGAACGACGGTAAACAGACCGATGTGAACGTCAAAGCTGGCAAGCAGTCTTTTAGCCATATGTATACCAGCCTGACGTCGTACGATCCACTTATCTCGGTCATTGACAGTGCCGGCAACGCCGTCAACGAACAATTCACTGTCAGCGCATATACAACCGCATCCCCTCAAACGAGTCTCACCGCCTACAATGATAGCGCTTCGCAGTCGACCGTATCGGCTCGTACGCTCTTTGGTCTGTATGGTCTGTTCATAACCACTATCTCAATCTGTGGCATTATTTGGGTTGAAGCCCGACATACTGCCCGACAGGCTATCACGATACACACTTAAAGTACCTCCCTTCCGCCCTATCCACCAAACCTGAACTCAACTGAGAAATTATGGCATCATCTGAAGAAATACACATTGACACTGAAATATATTTGCCACACGGTGCTTGAGGCATCAAAAGTAATTTCCTGATGGTACACATACAACAACGAACCCATTTTATAGACGTAGACAAGTCTCTATCGTTGGTATATAATTAGTGCAGTAAATAACTTAATTCGTAACTATATGCATACAATAAATACCATACTATCACGAAGTGACCAGATACTCTTAGAGAGCACCCTGCTGCGTTTTGGGCGTATTATCTCATTTGCGCAGCTCTACACCGTGATGGATGACATCGTACATGTGGATAGGGCTAATGCCCGGCAACGGATAGCACGGCTTGCAGATAAAGGATGGCTTATACGACTGAGAAATGGCCTCTACCTCATCGTGACGGACATGAGCACACTAGGTACCAGTGACCTTTCAGAGTACATAATTGCCCAGGCGCTTCGTAAGGAGTCATATATATCACTCGAGAATGCCCTGCAGTATCACGGCATGTTTGACCAGTCACTAACCACCGTCCGCAGCATTACGACTGCATACACCAGAAACCATAAGGTTCAGGAGGTAGATTATGTATTCTCACGAGTTAAGGAAGACATGTATTTCGGATTTACAGAGGAAGTTATAGACAAGTCTTACCAGGTCAACATTGCTGAAGCCGAGAAGGCACTTTTAGATATGCTTTACCTTAGGGACAGCGGCCACACGATAAGTGTTGTCATTGAGAAGCTACGCAATTATCAGCACCGGCTCGACATAAGTAAGCTGCAACACTACGCCCAAAGATACGGCATTGGTATGGTGCGTACGGTAGGTTTTATACTCGAGCTCATCGATGTCAACACCTCTACCCTACTCTCATATACCAAGAATTACAGCAGAGGTTATACTAAGCTAACTAAAGATTCCTCGAGATTTAATGCGAAATGGCGGCTCTACTATGATGATCACCTTATTGCCTAAACAACTGCTCACCCTCACGAATAGACAAAAGCTGCAGTACCAACTGGCAACCGCTGAAAAGGACTACTTTTTGGCGATCGTTTCCAAGATAATCGCTGAGTCAGAGCTCACAAAGAAGATCGTTTTTAAGGGTGGTACGGCAATACATCATTGCTACTTAGAGCAAAGCCGCTTCTCCGAGGATTTGGACTTTAGCTCTTTCGCACAAGACATTACGCTTGACGAGGTGGCACAAGTTCTTGAGTCACAGCCATTCCTTGAAGTGAAAGACCATCACGTATCGAAAGCAACCATCAAAATCGAACGGCTGAAATACAGCGGTGTGCTTGACCAGCCAAACTCCTTAAAGGTGGAGATCGATTTTATCCAGAACGTTATACTGCCCGCTAGGCGCATGCCCTACAAAAATGCCTGGGGTATTGAATCTGAGGTGTTAGTTATGAACGTCAAAGAGATTTGCAGCGAGAAAGTTCGGGCGATGAGTGACCGTTCGCGTTACCGTGACTTCTATGACTGGTACTTGCTGAACCAGCAATACAACTTCTCTTTTACAGAGATCCATGATCTGTTACAGCAAAAAGAAACACGAAAGGTCATATCCAAAGAGTCGATAATGCAAAACTGGCAACTTGCGAAAGCGGCCAAGCAACAGGAGCGAACGACCGTACAATATCGAGACAAGGTAGTTGACCACGATGATTGGATAGAGAATAAGCTCAATGCATTAGCGTTCCACCCCATACCTGTTAATGCGACACTCCAGAAAGAAGACACCTAGAAATCGCCGCTATACGGTGTACGACTAGTACCTGGGTGACCGTTTTGGAGCTCTTTGACGTTACAGGCTAGCCGTTCAAGCAGTTACAATGGTTGAATCCGCTGAATAATGCCGCTGCATGGTTGGCTTTTATTTTGGTTGATTCTTGCGTTACATAGCACGAGCAGACCAAGAAAGAATATATGAGAGGTATGCTCGCTTCGGGTATACTGTGTAGTAAATGGATGGGCACAACAAGTTACGACCACGAGTTGCAGTATGAAAGATACTCAAGCAACACCTCGCCTGTCGTATTACCGACTATCGGTCACAGACACGCTTGCCGAGCTGAGCAGCAGCGAAGCAGGCCTTAGTGAAACCGAGGCACGTGAGCGTCGGCGTCATGCCGGACCAAACCGGATACAGTACCAAGACCATGCTCCCTCCATGTGGCGCACGGTTGGGCGACACTATAGGGACCCACTGGTGCTCATGCTGCTCGCCAGCGCCGCTCTTTCCCTGATCGTCCGAGACTTCCGCTTAGCAGTTATTGTATTGCTCGTTGCCATAACAAACGCCAGCATCAGCTACCTTATAGGCCGCAAATCTAAAAACGTTCCAGACAGCCCGGTAGGGATCTCGGCTCTCCGGACTAAGGTACAGCGCGGAGGTGACCTATATGACATCCCCAGCACCAAATTAGTCCCAGGAGATGTTATATACGTCGTCAGTGGCGATACTGTTCCGGCTGACGCTCGAATTATCCACGTAGACTCCCTAACGACGACGAACCTGGCGATCACCGGAGATAGCCGGGCCTTGCGCAACTATACGCACGCCCTATCTGCTGACGTGTCGGTCAGCAACCGCCACAATATGCTCTATGCGGGTACCACAGTAACACACGGCTCAGGGTATGCCGTCGTAACGAACACCGGCATGCACACTGAACTTGGACGTGCGGTTAAATTGTACAGTACTGTCCATACCGACACGGTGTCGCCACTACAACGCGAGTTGCGCCATATAACGATCCGCCTTGCGCAAGGCGGGCTTATCGGGGCAGCCATTGTAGTATTTGCCGGATTACAAACGAGTATCAGTACTACCGTTTCCATAGTATTTGGTATAAGTGTCCTGGTTGCGCTGGTTCCAGGAGGCTTACTAGCAGAAATTGCCGTTATACTGACCCAGACAGCTAGTCGTATGGCCCATGATCATACACCGGTTGCCAAGCTAACCGCACTCGACACGCTGGACGCCGTCAATACGCTTATCGTCGACACCGCCGGCATACTAACAATGCACGAGATGACGGCAACACACGTCATCATTGGTCGCACCGAATATACGGTTTCAGGTAGGGGATACGCTCTGAACGGCGCGATCTGTAATGAAGCGGGCAGACCTATCAGCGGGCAGGCACTCAAAGATCTGCGATTGTTTTTTGAAGCCGGTTCACTGACAAGCACTGCCACTATCAAGGCACCCGACGCCGAACACGACGACTGGTACGCTGTAGGCGACCCCACTGAAGGTGCACTTATCACCCTGGCCCGTAAAGCCGGTATAGAACCAACTCAGTTAACCAAACGATTCGCCGAACACAAACAGCATGCCTATGACATGGTTCGTAAGCGCACAACCAGCGTACGAGAACTCGATGGGCAGCTGTATGCGTTTACGGTTGGAACGCCAGCAAGTGTCATGGCGTGTGCGACTAGTCTATGGGACCATGGGCACACCCGACGCCTGACGGCCGTCGACAAGCAATTCTTCACAGACTACGCAAAACAGCGCACGGCAGCCAATGCACAGACGCTAGCGTTCGCCTATCGAGAGCTCCCTAAAAACTTCAATCCCAGTAACCACGACCTTGAGGATGCTGAACAAAATCTGACATTCCTTGGCGTAGTTACGGTGGCTGGGACGGCACATGATGAGCTGCCTAACGTGATTACTGCTGGCCGCAGCGCACACATACCTATCTCGTTTTTTACTGATGATGTACACGCCACCGCCGTCATGCTCGATCAGGTCGGGCTTACTGACGACGCCACGACGATCATGACTGACAACGACATTGCACAGCACTCCACTGCCGAGATCTTACGTCTCCTCCAGCGTGGCAATGTGCTATTTAGTTGTCTAGATCCTGAAACAAAGCTACGTATCGTACGAATTGCCCGGAGCAACCACAACATAGTTGCCGTAGCGGGCAGCGGAGTATATACCCTGCCGGCAATTGCCCAAGCGGATATCGGCATTGGCATGGGGCTAAGTGGCGTCACAACACAAGCGACCGGTGATATGACGCTAGCAAGCGACAAGCTTTCCACACTCGTTACAGCGATCCGACACAGCCGCCTAAGCTTCCAAAATATTACCCACGCCGTGCGTTGCGCCCTTACCGACAGTGCCAGTGAACTTGTAACCGTCCTTATTAGCCTTGCCGCTATGGTAATCTGGGGTATCCCAGCGGCCCTTACGGTCGTACAGCTCTTGGCGATCAGCCTCATTGCGCAGCTATTCCCTATCGCCGCGCTTGGCTGGGACCCAGCTACTTCGCGGCTCATGCGTCAGAAACCACGGATGGGCACCAAGCACATCATAACCCGCGCGTCAGTCAGTCAGCTCATCGGTTATGGGTTGCTTGCGGGGGCGTTAACATACACAAATTACGTCTGGTTCTTTGTCCGTCACCACATCAGCCCACTATACCTGGGGACTTCCGCAGTACCCTATATGCAGGCCAGTATCTTAGCGTACGTCACGCTGGTACTATGTCAGTTCGTTAACCTGCTGTTAGTACGCAGCCAAGGACAGCTATTTAGCAAACGGCTGTGGCATAACAAAAAACTGCTGGTCGCTTTCACTGTGTCAGCCTTTAGCATCTTGAACATCGTCTATAACCCGCTCTTGCAACCGCTGTTTAACAGTGCCGGTCTTACCGGCTGGGATTGGTTGACTGCACTTGGTGCCGCCAGTTTGTATACCACAGTGCGCTTGCTACACATGCACACCAAGGCCACCTCATACAAAGAACTACTACGCAAGCACTCCCCTGAGAAGATTCACCACCACCTGCAGCATTCTAAAAGCCTGACTAATCCTCCCTATTAGCAATCTCACGGCCGGCCATAGCCTCTCTCTCCTTTGATGCACTTTGGCGTCGTAAGTATACCTAGCGGATTACCTGATGGAGTATTTACGCGTTCGCTGCTGGTAACCCTATAAAATCCAGGTAATTATCTGTATTAACAAGCTGTACGTCTGTTTGGTAGGTACTGCTGAATGAGTACGCGCCGCGGCTTAGCTTGCCTGGGCCGTACTTAAATTCATATGCGCTCAGTGGTTTATCGTAGGGCTTCTCAATATAGTCAACCTCGGCCCCATCGTAGCTGCGCCAGAAGTTGTAATGTGCTATCGCTTCATTCCGATTAGCGTACGCCTTCATACGTTCAACGATAAGAAAGTTCTCCCATAACACACCCCTGTCACTACGAATATTCGGACTGTTGAAATCGCCGATGAGCGCATTCCGTATGCCGAGATCAACGAAGTACACCTTGTACTTGCTGCCTATTTCCCGCCGTAAGTTCTTCGCATACGGTGTGACTCGGACGAGCACAAATGCTTTTTCCAAGATGTCGATGTAGCTCGCAATAGTCTTGTTATCAATACCAAGCCGTTTAGACAACTCCGTTTCGTTGACCTCAGAGCCGATCTGATATGCCAGTGCACGCGCCAAATCTTGGATGGCCTGAGCATTTTTGACGCCTCGGTATGCGAGCACATCTTTGAATAGATAGTTCTGCGTGACGCCGATTAGGAGTCGTTGCTTGCGGGTTGGGTCGCCTTCTGTATACACGGCCGGGTAGAGGCCATAGATAAGGATCGAGGGGAGCAGCGCGTCCGCCGACTGTTTAAGGAGATGGGCGTTCTGGTTACTCCCCTGCTCTTGAGCCGCTAACACTTCAGCAAAGGAGAGTGGGAACAACTTAAACTCGAATATCCGGCCAGTCATGGCGTCGCTCAGCTTATTCTGCAAGTCGAGGCTTGATGACCCGGTTACCAATACCCGTACTTTCGGGAAGTTATCATGAATGACTTTTACCGTACGACCGGGATCACTCAGGCGCTGCGCTTCGTCGATAAAGAGCAGGTCCACGTTCTGTAATAATTGCCCGATCACCGCTAGAGAGGTAGTGTTAACGGCCTCGCGTTGTTCATCGATATCACAGTTAAGATATAGCGCCCTCGCACTGTCGTCAGACAGCATAGCTTGTATGTCTTTGACCAGTGTTGTTTTACCGACTTGGCGGGCACCCAGCACAACAATAGCCTGCCTATCATTTACTAAATCAGCAACAACATGTTTCTCAAGTAGTCTTGGGATCATAATCCAATTATGACACCAATTTTATGGAATAGTCAATAATAAGCGCGTATTTTATGGACTGTAATCCACGTAGTACGCGTAATTATTGATAGCTACCTCTGCAATTGTTGTGATACCAGTACACACTTGTTTTGCTCACAAGATCAAGTGCCTCGTCAGGATCTGGCTTGGATTTCTCCAAGATAAAGTAGAAATCGAAAGTCATGGTAGCGGATGCGGTCATTCATCGCCCTGATCTTCTCGGCGCAATTTTCTCAAATGTCCATGGCGTTAGCTTTGACGTCAACTCCCCGCACATTGTTATGGTAAGGTTTGTGGCAATATGACATTTTGCACAAAATCGATCTCTACCTTGAGAAAGTTTGGTTGACCAAGCGGCCCCGCGTATTGCACACACTGCAGCTTAATCGCTGCATTTGAAGTGTACTCGTCTCTGATGGTGAGAAAATCGTATGCCCCAAACCGCCTGACGACAACGACGAGTACTTTTTTTGGGCTACGTGCTAAGCACTAACGCAGCCGCTGCTTGCCGTTTGAACGCTTCGATATCATTACCGTTATTCTCTATACGGATATCCGCCTCGTCTATGACGGCGGCCATGCCAAATTTCGCTGGGTCAGTCTGGCCTACGGCCATCTCTTGAGCTTCCTTGTCGAGAAATTGTTCAAACGTAATATTGTCGTCACCTCGGCCGCGCTTAGTAAGACGATCGTACCGCACGCGCGGGTCGGCGTCGACCACGATGAGCTTGCCACCCAACTCTTTCAGCCGCCGTACTTCCCCTGTTCCCCGTAGACTCCCTATGGCGAGGCCTTTCGGCCACATTTCTACCGGCAGTACGGCAACGCGCGCCCACCATTTCAGCAGTCCTAGCTCGGTCATACCGCTCGGGTATGCCGTACGAAACGCGTTACCAAGCCGGCCAACCGGCGACTCGCCACCGCCCCGATCAACAGAGTTGAACACCGCCTGGGAAATTTCCCGCAACGCATCACCAGTATTGAACAATAAAAATCCATGTTCAGCTAGCAGGTTCATGAGCGAATCCTTACCGCTGCCGTTAGTGCCGGCAACGCCGTATAGCGTCACGCCCTTGAAGCTGTCACGATACTGCGCACTACGTACTAATTCTTGCTGTGGCAGCACGCTATCGTCCCTATGTGTGTCATATCACAAATATTGTACCCGATGCTGGTCTATTGGCAATCATTCCGACTATGGAATGTGTTGTTTTTTATGCGCATACGCCAAGCTACATTGCCGTGTCGTTGGGTAGGCATGGATACTACCCAACGCCCATCAAAAGGCACTGCTGAGCACGTCTGATTCCGCTAGAAATCGCTGCCCGCACCCGCGCCCCAAACTATCCTCCGTAAAGTTAGTTATGAATTTTTCTGACCTCTGTTTTTTGTGCGATGTTTGGTCTTCTTATATACTACCTATATAGTGTCAGGATACGTCATGGCTGAACATACTACTACTCCACTACGACACCATAGGTTACTTAATGCAGGGCAATGTAAGATCCTAGATAGTCTGTACCGGTTCCGGTTTGGAACGACTGATCTACTGGCTGGTATGCTGGATATGCATAGCAATCGGAGACTTATGCAGGCACGGCTCCGGTTACTATACGAACAAGGCTACATAGGCAGACAGTATGACCGTAGCTATCGGCTGCGGGGTCTGTTTGCTACGT
>JAJZCD010000002.1 GCA_021851735.1 bacterium
AAGATGACGTATTTTAGTGTACAATTTGCGTCTTGTAACTATTTCTTGACTTTTCAGGGTCTGAGGATGCGACCTAAGGTTGTGTCTCTTGGATGTCACAAAGTTGAAGGATTGAAAATTTAGAGGTAGATATGGCAGATCTAGACAATACACAGAACACAAACGATATAAGCTCCGATGATAATGAGCCGATGACATCTAATGGCCCTGCGATGCACACCTCTGGAGCTGTAAGTGACGATGGCACTGATCATTCGCGTCTCGTGGAACATCGTACGGTTGAGGATGTCATGGAGGACAGTTACTTACGTTACTCTATGAGCGTAATCATCGATCGCGCGCTCCCAGACGTACGTGATGGTTTGAAGCCTGTTCACCGTCGTATCCTGTATAGCATGAACGAGGAGGGGCTACGGAGCAGTAGCCGCCACCGAAAGAGTGCCAATGTTGTGGGTGCGGTAATGGGTAAATATCATCCGCATGGCGATAGCTCTATTTACGATAGCATGGTGCGTCTAGCTCAACCATGGGCAACTCGATACTTGCTAGTAAATGGACAAGGTAACTTCGGTTCCATGGACGGGGATCCTCCGGCTGCAATGCGTTACACTGAAGCTAAAATGCATCGTTTGGCAGACGAATTATTGCAAGACATTGACAAGGAAACAGTAGATTTTCGTGATACATATGATGGCGACAACCAAGAGCCTACTGTGCTACCGGCGAAATTACCAAACTTGTTGTTGAACGGACAACTAGGAATTGCTGTAGGTATGGCTACTAATATACCTCCACACAATTTAAGCGAGGTTATTGATGCGACGGTGTATAAGATCGATCATCCAGATGCTAGTCTAGATGATCTCTTGAAGTTCATCAAAGGGCCTGATTTCCCAACTGGTGGCATTCTGTATGGCGCCGATAGTATACGCCAGGCATATGCTACTGGACGTGGCGGTGTAGTAACGCGTGGCATAGCGGAGATCGTCGAAGGTAAAAAAGGCCGGCATCAAATAGTTATTACCGAAATACCGTATGCGCTTAATAAGGAGAGCTTGGTAGTCAAAATTGCTGATCTAGTGAACAATAAAGTTATCACTGGCGTAAGTGATGTGCGCGATGAGTCGGCTCGTGGCAGCGTAAGAATCGTTATAGATCTCAAGAAAGATGCTTATCCTAAAAAGTTACTCAACCAGCTGTACAAGCTCACCCCCCTGCAGACAAGTTTCCATTTCAACATGATGGCGCTTGTCGATGGCATACAGCCACGCGTGCTTGGTCTACAAGATATCCTAGGAGAACATATAAAGCATCGTCAAATTGTGGTACGTCGACGTACTGAGTTTGAATTACGTAAAGCGCGTGACCGCGCGCATGTTCTGGAAGGCCTAAAGGTTGCCCTCGACAACATTGACGAAGTGATCAGTACCATCCGTTCCAGCAAAACAACAGAAGATGCGCAGCAGAACTTAATTAAGAGATTCAGCCTAAGCGAGATACAAGCACGTGCTATTCTCGCCATGCAGCTCCGTACACTAGCGGGTTTGGAGCGTCAGAAGATTGAAGACGAGCTCGCACAGGTGTACAAGATAATTGGTGAACTGGAAGCAATTCTGGCCGATGAACAAAAGGTATTAGACATTATTAAAGATGAAATGGTAGACCTTAAAAAACGCTATGGGGATGATCGCCGAACACGTGTGATCGCAAATGAACTTAATCGTCTTAGTGATGAAGATCTAGTGCCAGACGAGCAGGTGGTTGTGACACTTACATCTGCTGATTATATCAAGCGCAGCCCAGTCGTCGATTATAAACGTCAGGGGCGAGGTGGCAAAGGACGTCGTGGTATGGCTATTCGTGAAGAAGACGTCATTGAGCACGTCGTTAATGCCAGCACGCATGACTTTTTACTATTCTTTACAAACCGGGGCAGAGTATTCCGTCTGAAGACATATGAGGTACCTGCAGCTGGTATGGGGGCAAAAGGTGTGGCAATCGTAAATTTGTTACAGCTGCAACCAGAAGAAACGATTAGCGCTGTCATCAATGTATCGAAGAGTGATCATGCGGCCAATTTAATTATGTGTACTGTCCATGGTGTAGTTAAAAAGACTCCATTCGAGCAATATAAAAATGTTCGTAGTAGTGGCCTGATAGCGATTAATCTTGACGAGGGCGACGAGCTAAAGTGGATTCGTATGACAAGCGGCAATAATGAAGTAGTAATCTCAACATCACAAGGCCAAGCCATTCGTTTCCACGAGAAGGACGCTCGTCCAATGGGGCGCGTAAGCCGTGGTGTGCGTGGCATACGTCTACGCGCTGATGATCATGTGATTGGTATGGATGTGGTAGAAGCGGGCAGTAGCATATTTGTGATTAGCAAATTTGGGTATGGTAAACAGACTAAAGTGGCGCAATTCACACCGCATGCCCGCGGTGGCGTAGGCATCCGAAGTGCAATAGTTAACAGCAAAACCGGTGAATTAGTGGGAGTAAAGACGCTTGGCGAATCTACCAACCAGGAGATAATAATCATTAGCAGAAGTGGTCAGACAATTCGCCTAGGAATCAAAGATATCCCGGCTCTTGGGCGTGCTACGCAAGGCGTGCGTATTATGCGTTTGAATGAGGGCGATGAGGTGGTCAGTTTGGCGCTTGTAGACAAGAGCGAAGAGCTCGATGACGAGAACGAGGCTGTTTAGCTAGTAGAATAGTCTTGTTATGGTGGGATTGTATAGATAGAGTAGTCACTTTACGTGGTGTGCAGTCATGGAGTAGGAACCCCTGGCGTTACTAGCCAAAGAATCACAAATTGCGTAGCCAAAAAAAAGTGATGTTCTAAATACTACGGAAAAGGGCAACTATATCCTTGACGTATTGCATATGACCCGCTACAATTACCATTCAGTACTTTAGAGGTGCTGATGTAGGTGGCTCTAAGAAGAACGTTAAAAATTGAATAGTGCAAATCAACGTCAATTCACTTTTAAGTGAATTGTTTTAAACAGTGTTTCTGTCTTTAGAATTATCTAAAGTGCAGAAACACAGTCAGTAATCAACTGAAGTTGAGACAAATTCTACTGATTAACGATGATCATTAAGTCATTTAATGCAAAATCTTAATCTTTTTTTGGAGAGTTTGATCCTGGCTCAGGATGAACGCTGGCGGCGTGCCTAATACATGCAAGTCGAGCGGTAAGGCCACTTCGGTGGTACACGAGCGGCGGACGGCTGAGTAACGCGTAGGAACGTACCCCAAACTGAGGGATAAGCATCAGAAATGGTGTCTAATACCGCATGTGGCAACGTAGAGCACTGCTTTGATCTAGATTGCTAGCTAGCGCCGGCAAGATTAAATCAGTGCTCTACGTTGTTAAAGCTTTGGCGGTTTGGGAACGGCCTGCGTCCGATTAGCTTGTTGGTGAGGTAATGGCTTACCAAGGCGACGATCGGTAGCTGGTCTGAGAGGATGATCAGCCAGACTGGGACTGAGAACGGCCCAGACTCCTACGGGAGGCAGCAGTAGGGAATTTTCCACAATGGGCGAAAGCCTGATGGAGCAACGCCGCGTGCAGGAAGAATGCCTTCGGGTTGTAAACTGCTTTTATAGGTGACGAATATGACGGTAGCCTATGAATAAGCCTCGGCTAACTCCGTGCCAGCAGCCGCGGTCATACGGAGGAGGCAAGCGTTATCCGGAATTACTGGGCGTAAAGAGTTGCGTAGGTGGCACTGTAAGTCGGTAGTGAAAGCGTGTGGCTCAACCATACATACATTACCGAAACTGCAGAGCTAGAGGACGAGAGAGGTATCTGGAATTCCCAGTGTAGGGGTGGAATCCGTAGATATTGGGAAGAACACCGATGGCGTAGGCAGGGTACTGGCTCGTTCCTGACACTAAGGCACGAAAGCGTGGGTAGCAAACGGGATTAGATACCCCGGTAGTCCACGCCGTAAACAATGGATGCTAGCTGTTAGAGGTATCGACCCCTCTAGTAGTGAAGCTAACGCGTTAAGCATCCCGCCTGTGGAGTACGGTCGCAAGACTAAAACATAAAGGAATTGACGGGGACCCGCACAAGCGGTGGAGCGTGTTGTTTAATTCGATGGTAAACGGAGAACCTTACCCAGACTTGACATCCTTGGAATTTTGCCGAAAGGCGAGAGTGCTTTATTGAACCAAGTGACAGGTGTTGCATGGCCGTCGTCAGCTCGTGTCGTGAGATGTTTGGTTAAGTCCATCAACGAGCGCAACCCTTGTGGTCTGTTGTATTTTTCAGGCCAGACTGCCCCGGTAACGGGGAGGAAGGAGGGGATGATGTCAGGTCAGTATTACCCTTACGTCTGGGGCTACAAACACGCTACAATGGCCGGTACAAAGGGCAGCCAAGTCGCGAGACGGAGCAAATCCCATCAAAGCCGGTCCCAGTTCGGATTGCAGGCTGAAATTCGCCTGCATGAAGTCGGAATCGCTAGTAACGGTAGGTCAGCTATACTACCGTGAATACGTTCCCGGGTCTTGTACACACCGCCCGTCAAGCCATGAAAGTCGCCAATACCTGACGTGTGAGCTTTGCCTCGCCCTAAGGTAGGGGAGATGATTGGGGTTAAGTCGTAACAAGGTATCCGTACGAGAACGTGCGGATGGATTACCTCCTTTCTAGGGAGACACAAGGCGCTTATTTTTTCATTGATCACTTTAACTCTGATATTGGATCCAATCCAAGGTCATAGTGTAGCTCAATGAGATACAAGCGACCTGGTCGATCTCGGTAAGTTGTAAATCAGTACTGACAACTTACGTTTCCAATTTATATTGGACGAGACACTCAGTTTCTGAAACCTTGAATTTGACGTTGATGGCACTATTCAATTTTTAAACGTTAGAGTATAGAAAAAGGCCCTTTGCGAGAGGCCTTTTTTTGTTGTGAATTAATGTTGGTACTTAATTGGTACGCATTAAGAGTTCCATGTAGCTTAATACTAAAGACAATGCTACAAGGCCAATTTATTATCTTTACCCTCTCGAGTAATCTGCTGTATACTTGCAAATAGGTTTTACCTAACAAAAAAATATCAAAATCAACAGATGATCGGCAATTATCAAGGAGATCTGGTGCATTATCCAGGTGGGCGCCCACATGACAACTATAGGAAGTTGCAGCGCGTTATCGTTGTGGCTATTGCTGGCGTAATGGGGGTGTTCGCAACAGGCGGTGGTGCTGTATTGGCAATGGGTGCTACTCATGCTGAGCGTGTTGCGCACTACGTGACGCATCAAGCTTGCCCAAGTGTCACAATAAACCATGCGCGATGCTTTGCTAGGGTTACGACGCACGGTGCGGCAAGTCCCGCCGTAGGAGCTGACTCAAGTGGGTTTTACGGTCCTGTGCAGTTTCATACGGCATACCAGCTACCGTGCACTCCTGGCGGTCCTGTGCAGGCTGTGTGTACTACTCCAAGCAGCTATGGGCCGGCAACGGTTGCAATCGTTGACGCTGGTGGTTACAGCAGTTCCAGCGGAACATTGCAAGACGATCTGCAGGCATACGATAGCTACTACAATCTACCGGCTTGCACGGCAGCAAATGGGTGTTTGACGGTTGTTAACCAGTCCGGCGCAACGTCTCCACTGCCACCGAATGTCAGCTCGGGTTGGAGTACCGAGATGGCTATGGACGTACAAGTGGCGCACTTAGTATGTCAAACGTGCAAGATCGTACTTGTTGAAGCTAATGATGACACTATAGCGAATATTGCCGCAGCTGAAGCTACTGCGGCCAGCTATAACCCGGTGGCAATATCAAATAGTTGGGGCTCTAGTACTGACACGACTGCGTACGACAGCTATTTCAAACGAAAGGGTGTGGCTGTGCTTGCGGCTACGGGTGACGCAGGCACCGATACTAATGGGCAGAGTTGGCCAGCTGATATACCAGAAGTAGTTGCTGTATCAGGCACAACCCTTCAGTTGAACACGAACAATACATGGGCGAGTGAGACGCTTTGGTCGGGGTCTGGAGGTGGGTGTAGTGTGAACTATACGGCACCCAGTTGGCAAACTAGCCTGCCTAACTGGGCGACTAGTGGCTGTAGTAACGGTGGTCGGGCTTTTGGTGATATCGCTGCCGATGCTAACCCTAGTACTGGTGCGGCGGTCTATATAAATGGAGCTTGGTATGAAGTCGGTGGAACCTCACTTGCAACACCACTTGTAGCGGCAATGTATGCCCTTGAGGGCGGTATGTCATCGTCAGTGAATGCGGTTGGTACGTTATATAAAAATTATTCTTCATCGGTATTTCATGATATTACGTCAGGTAGTGATTGTACGGGCAGCAACCAGCTTAATTGTACTGCGGGGGTGGGATTTGATGTACCATCTGGTTTGGGTGCGCCGTACGGACTGGGTGCTTTCGTGGCCGGTCCGGCAGCGCCTTCGGGCCTGACGGCAAGTTATGTCAGTCAGAGTCAGATCAAATTATCTTGGACGGCAGTTTCAACCTCGAATGGCGTTGCGAGCTACCAGTTGTACCGGAACGGGTCACTTATTTATAGCGGCAGCAGTACATCGTACAATGATACCGGCCTGAAGGCAAATACCTCGTATTCCTATTACGCAACGACTACGGACAACTCTGGTAATGTTTCGGCGTTGTCTGAAGGAGTTACTGCTGGCACATTCTTGCCGGCAGACATAAACGAAGATGGGCACGTTAACCTCTTGGATTTTAGTGTATTAGCTAGTAAATATGGTCAGTCCGGCAGCTCACTTGGCCGCAGTGATATCAACCATGATGGTACGGTTAACCTACTAGATTTCAGCCTACTAGCTAGCGCATATGGTACGGAGTAGTCGTCATACTTTCTCAGGGCGCGGAATGTGTGAACGCAGTAGTACGAGTAGTTTCCTCTTATATGGGCGTAGTAGTAACGTTGCCAACACTAGGACTGTTACGCTTAGCAGTGCAATGATAGCTGTAGACCAGTCCCAGGCGCTTTGTCTGGAAACTGGCAAGATGACGGCAGCGGTTTGGAATACGGTTGAATTTGTCTTTATGTTGATTGCCGGGTTATTAACATATACGATGGCACTGTAGGTTCTGTTGTTTGTTCTATACAGCAGGTGGTGTTCACCGGGGGCGACATTGGTAAAAGTCGCAACTCCGTTACTGTTAGTTAGGACCGTTTGTGCTCTGGAATGTAAGGTGACTTTTTGGTTAGCAATGGGGCGGTTGCCGTTTCCGAGTACGGTTACGGCTACAGTGTAACCTCTAGTTGTGAAGTGGTAGATGTGTGTCTCGGCACGTGCGCCGTTCGAACTGACCGCTATAACTTGGTAGTAGTAGGTCGTCCCTGGTGTCAATGGTGACTGCCAACCCAATTTTAGTATCGCAGCTTTGGTACTGTCGGTGGTACTTGTTGTACTAGTGAGACTGTTGGCGCTAGTGCCATATATAGCGTGAATAATAACCTGCTGGTTACTTTCAACAGTCAATGTTGCCGTGGTTAGGCCAGTAACAACGTTACTAGTGCTGATATGGGGGGCTACGAGTGGCGTAACTTTATTTATGTTGTGGTTGGGTAACGTCGGAGTAGTGGCAGTACCCTTTGGTGGCGCATATGACGAGATGCTTCTGACCGGTGATGGCCTACTAGGCTGTTGTAGCGGAGGCACCGTGAGACTAATTATACCGTCGGATACCGAAGGGTTGGTGTATGTGTTGGTGCTACTACTGGTGGCGTTGGCGTTACTAATAGCTAAAGTAGTAGATCCGCTTGAGGTGAGCGCAGTAAAATTCATGGTCGCAATTAGCGAGTCACTACTAACGCCACCCGACAAGTCGCCAAGTGCCAAACTAATGCTATTGCTGCCGATGCTTTTTTGCAGCTGTGCGGAAAAGGGTGAACCAGAAGTGCTGACACTGTTCAATCGTATCTGACTTGCATTGAAGGTGATCGTCGCTTGCACACCATTGATGGTTGTGCTCGGGTTAATACGCAGCGATACTGTTTCCGAAGTGCCAACCTGGAGATTGCTCGAGGATGGTGATATATAGATAACACCTCCGCTGGCAAATGCGGTCTGTAAGGGGAACAACGTGAGTAGGGTGCTAGTTAACAGTACGCCGGTTATTTTTTGTTTTATATGCATGTTTGCAACTTTTTACACTAACTGCAGTATAACCTTCAGGCGCATGCTTTGCAAAGAGACGACTCACAGTATCTTGATTAGTGTCAAAATGACCGGTTGCTCTTGAGGATCGCACGCTGTCAATAACTGACAACGGCTGTCATAAGTCCTAAGCGCAAAGGCACTAATGATAAAACTGGTGGGCGATGGAGGACTTGAACCACCCCCGTTAGGATATTACCTATAAATCCCTAGGATGTGATGCGAACAATCGAACTCTAGATGGTGGGCGATGGAGGACTTGAACCACCGACCTCGTCATTATCAGTGACGCGCTCTAACCAGCTGAGCTAATCGCCCACAAGCTAGAATCCGATAATTGTTAAAATGTCTTTATTCTTTTGGTGGAGACGCAGTGCCGTAAAGCGCTACGCCCCCATGTAGCCACCCAAGATGGACTGTGCAATATTTATGGCGCTGGTGACGTAATAAAAGTTGCAGCCCACATCCTTCCTTAGGCTTTGAGAAAGGCAGTTTGGTGGAGCAACGGGGACTTGAACCCCGGACCTCCTGCTTGCAAAGCAGGCGCTCTGGCCAACTGAGCTATTGCCCCGCTTGTAATTTTCACAAAAACTACCGATGTATTTTACCCAAAAAACCTCTATAAAACAAGTGAGACTAAAACTTGGCTAGTATTTGTCGTTCTCCAGGATAAACTGGTTGGCGGCGACCCATGCCTTAAGGTTGCCTGAGTCGAGATACAATCCATGTGTCGGTACAACAGTTACGCCGGTACGCCGGGCAAGTGCCAGAATGGCGTCAGTAATAAGATATTCACCGTTTGGGGACGGTTGGACTGCTTCTAGCTCGGGGAAGATAGCCTGGCTGAAAAGGTAATGCGAGATATTGGCCAGTGGCTTCCACCCGTGTGGCAAGGAGTCTGGGCGCTCGACTAGGTTGACTAGATGCTGGTTGTCGTCTACGGCTAAGATACCAAAATTTGTAACGTCTTGTGGCGCTATCTGTATGCCCAAAAGTACTTCGTTAGTGTCGCGGTTACTTCGTATGAGAGCCTGTATGGGGTTTGTCGAGGTGTTATATATGAATGCATCGCCAGCAATGACCACGAATCGCTGCACCCCTTGCAAGAGTTTTTGTGTGCAATACACCGCTGGAGCGGTACCATAGCCGAGGGTATTTTGATCGTGCACGGTGTATGTAACGTATGCAGGGCCAGCTGTTTTGAGATGTGGGTAGGTTTCGGCGATATTAATTTTTGTTCCGTAGTACTGTTCAATCTGTGAATGGAGTCGCTGCACTACGAATATAATATTGCGGATGCCAGCGGCTAGGCAATATTCGACCACATAGTCGACCGTGGGACGGTTACCAATGGGCAACATGACTTTATCGATAACGCGTGTGATGGGCATGCGCCGAGTTCCTCGGCCGGCAGTTAAAATGACTGCGGTATCTATAGTTTGCATGGAGTAATAGTAACATCTTTGCTGATGTTGACCTTAATTGTGTGACTAGGAAGAATGCGACATTGCCCTGAGGGGTGATGGGCGCCAGTGGAATTGCTCAGATTGTCGGATATTGTTGTAGAAAAGTAATACAATAGAGGATCGTGCGTGTGTTGTCATACGAGTGCCGTTGGTGATCGCTACTGGAAGGTTCGCAACAAGTGACCGTATATCTTGTCCCGTGTGGTCAGTGTGCTTGTGAGGCTGGCTGGGTGTCATTACTCCAACGATGGGTGTGAGTGTCATGCCTATCATGGCTAGTGCGACTACTATAATGTGTATATTTGTGGCAAGCGTGCGTGCAAGTTCTTTTATGCTCATAAAACGCCTCCGTCCTATCAACCTTTAGTGTTTACGGTCAAACAGGCGTTTACGCTCGCCTGTAAGAATGATTAGACTAGCAAAAATGAAGCCGATGATTGGCAATAGGTAGCTTGTATCGTGTTGTGCAGAGCTCGGCTTAGTTGTTGTGAAAATGATGTGTCTGATTGGATTGACATGAGTTTCGAAAGCGGCTGTAGCCGTAGTAATAGGAGTAGCGGTAATGAGAGCGCTACTGTTGGTTGGCATGGTGTGATCATATCGGGGTTTGAAACTGGCCAGACGTTTTTGAAAGTCGGCTAACATTTTTTGCTGAGTTGCTGCCTGTATGGGATTCTTGGTAGGTGCGTTGAGGTTGTAACTAGCAGTTGGGCCGTCCGCGCTAGTAGTAGTGCCCATGCCGAAATTACCGTTCCATGTGCCGAATACGTTGATGAAGAGTACACCGAACCAGTTACTCAACGATAGACTGCTGTTTAGCATATTTAGGATATTGACTGCGGTCTGGGCGTTACCTGTTGTGGCATTTCCAGCAGTAGTGTTATCGGATACAGTAGCGTCGCCACTAGTAGCGTGAAGGTTAACGTTGTTGATAATACCGAGATCTATGTTGTTGTTGACGGTATTCTTATCTAAGATTGCGGAGGTTGTGCCGCTGGAAGCGCTAGCATCAGTACTGGTTGGGCCACTGCCAAGCTCGGCTACGTTACTACCGGGAGGTGCGCCCATAATTATGCCCACCCATTTACCAAGGACGTTCACATATATAAGTAGGCTATTCTTCCCGGTGAAGCTACTATTTGTGAGGTTCATGAATGTTACGTTGGTGCTTGATTTGCCACTAGTGGCATTTCCAGCAGTAGTGTTATCGGATACAGTAGCTGCACCGCTGATAGCAGTACTATGTATAGCATTAGTCACCGCTTCTGTGACGTTATTGTGCACGGCGTTTGTGTTACTTATATTAGTATCTGTGTTATTGCTGTTAATAGAAGATCCAGCGCTAGCTAATAATTGGTTGAGGGTGCCCTGGGGAAGTAAGATGTTGCCGTTCAGATCACCGTTAATATTTATCGTGCCGATAAACGATTGCCCAGCATCTACGGAAGAGTTGATGAGATTCATTAGATTAACAACAGCGTCAGCATTGCCACTAGTGGCATTTCCAGCAGTAGTGTTATCGGATACAGTAGCGTCGCCACTAGTAGCACCAACGTCTATGTTGTTAGTTATTCTTGCATTGGTTGTAGTACTAGCCGCCACGTTGGTTTGTAAGGTGCTTGCGCTCGTGCTTGTGGTGCTGGGTCCGGTGGCTAAGATGGCTGATGGGTTAAACATAAAATCACCGTTAACGTCGCCGTTTATATTAGCAGTAAACATCGTAGTGCTTGGACCAAATGCGTTGCTAGTAGACTGCAGCATGTTGGCAACGGTTGAGATAGCTTGCGCGGTACCGGAAGTTGCTGATCCGCTATTTGTGTTCATGACAACGTATGCGTTACCGGTGTTTGCATTAGTTGTAAGAGAGTTGGTCATAAGAATCCCTGAATTGTCGCTCTGGCCGTTATTGGTAGATGGAGTCACCGCACTGCCGATGCTATTGCTGCCGGTGGTTTTGGCGTTTACCATAGGCGCTTTGGCCTGACTTGTTGTGTTGGATGTACTACTAGGAGGTAATGCACTTGTAGTATTTGGTTTGCTTGTTGAAGTGGTCGTTGGACAATTGGTTACTAAGTTGGGTGTCGATTCTGGTGTGATACGGCTAGATATGAATACCTTCTTTGCAGGACTGTATACCCATTGGACCATGCTCCAGGTTTTGGTAGTACAGTCGTAAATATAATCAGGAGCGTATAGAGGAGTACGGGTACTAGTAGCGGGATTAAATACATAATATGGATTGGTCCATTCTCCAGCGTATTGGCCGCTACAATTATAGGTATATGTGCTGGCATCTGCTCCGGCCGGCCGGGTGATATTACTGTCACGAGAGGGTGTACAGGCACTTTTTGCGGCAAAGCTTGTGACGCTTGTGCCAAGTGGGGCGAGTATCGACAATACTAGAATCATGCTTGTCATGGATAAGGTTCGAAAATTTACGGCTAGTTTATGTAGCATCATGAGTAACCTCCACGTTCAGTAGGCTTACGTTGCACGACTTGCTGTGTTGTGAAGTGCGCTTTAACGCATAATATGGAGGGGCTTGCCGTGCTTGCGCAGACTTGGCAAGCCCCTTGGACTTGAATTAGACTAAATGGGCTGATCTGTTAGTCGCTTGGGTCTAGTTCTTTATGCTAATTGTGAAGCTTGTAGTGTTGCTGTTTGAGGCGTTGCCACTACTAGCGTTGCCCCCATTAGTATTACCGCTAACTACGGCGTCACCAGACTGTGCGTACTGGCTGTTCTTGTTATTGATATCGACTGCATTGACGTTATGTACGCTAGTAGTACTGCTGGTCTGGTTTTTAATGAGGTTACTCGAGGAAGGCCCCGTATTCGTAATTGTGTTACTGGCGGCAGGGCCATTCTGTGACGACATTGGTACTGCTCGAGCAGGGGTGCTGTTGGCAACATGTATGTTGGCTTGGGTACTATTTGTATTGCTCGTATTGCCACTACTAGCACTACCCCCCCTAGTATTCCAAGTTACTTTAGAATTACCGGAGTATGCGTTCTGCCAATTGTGATTGTTAAGATTGATCTTATTGTTATTGTGAATGCGTACTTGGTTTCTAGTGTGTGTTCGGATGGTGTTGAGTGAGTTTGGCCCTGTAGTGTTGATGCTGCCTCCAGGGTTGGGGGCTGCAGCGACTATACTCGTCGCGAGGCTCAAACCCAGGACGGTGGCTGCAGATGCGTAGTAGAGTTGTTTCTTCATACATATCTCCTTGCTAGTTAGTAGTAGGTCCGGGCTTGATGACCCGACCTCGGTGCGTCGTCTGGCTCGGCGCACCGAGGTCGGGTCATCAAGGGCTACTGATTGTTTTACTGCGGCTTTCTACCCGTATGTTGACATTGTTGCTTGAACCGTTCTGCGATGAGCTACTTGATGCACTGACGGTAGTACGACTACCGTCGCTATTGTTAATGGTCTGTCGTGTCCTACTGTCTTTTGGTACGTTGATGCTATGACCGTTAACAGTTAGGTCTGTTGTGTTGTATTCGTTAACGATTTTGCCGGGATTGTCTGTAGTAGATATACCGTTGGATGATCTGACGGGCTGCGGTAACGCATTGCTAGAGTTAACGAATGATGTCGGTGCTGATTGTCGTGCGCTGGGGGATCTATTGTTAACGCTGTGTTGATGTCTAATGGCACCGTTAGAAACACTGAACGCGATTATAAACACACAGACAAGCGCGCCACTTATAGCATAGGTGGCGCGCTTCAGCGTAAAAAGGGAACGAGCTCCACGTAGGATGCTCATCAGTAAGTCGGCCGGTTGATGCTTAACGGCATATTGAGCTTCTTGCATACACTTGCCCCCTTCCTTACATTGCTGCCGGTTTTGCCGTCAGGTCTGTCAGCATAATAAGCGGGCACGTTCGACAGCTCTGTTAATATTTTTACATGGACACAATTTGTTCGATGTAGCAATACAGAGAGCGGTGGAGTACTATGGCGTGAATTGGTAGCGTAGGTAATTGACGCACCACCTATAAACTTGTAGCAAAAGTTGCTACATATGAATGTTGACCGCCTCTGTTTTTCTTGCTACAATGTCACGAGTTACTTGAGTTTAGGTCAGAGGCACAGAAATGTGGCAGGGGCTTCAAACATAAACTCAAGGTATGTATGATTCATTTCGGTGAAGAATACCTAGAGTTTAGCAGCTTAAAAATTTGGTCACATTAGAGAAGAAAAGCAATTTATTATCTGCGTTATGAGCAGACAATAAATAAAGAAGACAAACGGCTATTGGTAACACTAGATATTCTTGATCGCTTAAGTATGAGTTCACATAAGGACTAATCTTGGCGATTAAAAGGAGCGATATGTACCAATAACTAGTCAATTGCACATACGGGATAATCTTTGTTATCCCGTATTCGTAAAAAGTTACTCAAGCGCACACAAGGGATGCCTTGACGTATTACACCGATGAAGGACGCGATGAGCTGCGAAAAGCTCCGGGGAGCAGCTAAATATGCTTTGATCCGGAGATGTCCGAATGGGGAAACCCGGCTAGAGTCATGTCTAGTCACACGTATCTGAATATATAGGATACGGAGTAGGTAACCGCCTGAACTGAAACATCTTAGTAGGGCGAGGAAAAGAAATTAAACAAAGATCCCGGTAGTAGTGGCGAGCGAATCCGGGAGAGCCCAAACCTAGTTTCATTTTTACGTTCTTCTCAAGCAAAGAAAGAGTGTGTTGTGCTTGTAAACCAATGCGTTAGTAAAAACAACTATTGTACTAACGGATTACTATACAGGTATCCTATATCATTGCTTGTGATGAACGTGAATAAGTTGGTAGACGAATATGGAATAGGGGTTGTGACATTGCAAACAACCTTGTGTGGGGGCTAACTCTGGTTAGTATCCACACGAGGAAGCAGGCGCTACCATTAGCCTGCATAAGGTCAGAAAATAGCGAGGCGAGCAGAACAAGTTGGAAAGCTTGGCCAAAGACAGTGATAGCCTGGTACGCCAAGTCTCGCTAACCTTATATTTGCAAGTGATGCGCAGCATCGCATTGATCATTTTTCGACTCTGATCATTTTTTAATTAGTGATTTAGATTCTTTTTTCTAAACCTAGTGCGTTAAAAAAATGGCAGATATCTTGAAGCTTATGTTCAATGGGGTGCTTCGCATCCGTTGTCGAGTAGGTCGGGACACGTGAAACCCTGACTGAATCCGGGAGGTCCACCTTCCAAGGCTAAATATGTAATACGATCGATAGAGAACAAGTACCGTGAGGGAAAGGTTAAAAGAACCCAGGGATGGGAGTGAAATAGAACCTGAAATTGTGTGCGTACAAGGAGTCGGAGCAGGCTCTTCGCTTACGAAGAGCAATTACCAAGCAATTGACTATCGATGAAGTTTCGAAACTAATTGATAGTTAAAGTATACGGTTAATTGAGTCTCATCGTCAGCGATGAGCCTGTGACGGCGTGCTTTTTGTAGAACGATCCAGCGAGTTATTTAACGTGGCAAGCTTAAGCCATCTGGCGGAGGCACAGCGAAAGCGAGTCTGAATAGGGCGACCAAGTCACGTTGAATAGACCCGAAACCGGGTGACCTAACCATGGGCAGGCTGAAGCGTAGGTAAAACTACGTGGAGGGCCGAACCGTAGCGCGTTGCAACACGCCCGGATGACCTGTGGTTAGCGGTGAAATGCCAATCGAACTCGGAGATAGCTGGTTCTCCTCGAAATAGCTTTAGGGCTAGCGTGACGTAGCCCCATCTCTGTGGTATGTTTTATAGTTTGAAACATATTACTGAGATGGGGCAAATAGCTGATAGGGGTAGAGCTCTGTTTCGGACTGGGGGGCGTAAGCTTACTCACCCTTGACAAACTACGAATACTATCAGTGGAATCGTTGCAGTTAGAACGGCGGGGCTAAGCTCGTCGCTCAAAAGGGAAACAGCCCAGATCACCATCTAAGGTCCCTAAATGTATGTTAAGTGGGAAACGAGGTGGGGTTTCTTAAACAACTAGGATGTTGGCTTAGAAGCAGCCATTCATTTAAAGAGTGCGTAACAGCTCACTAGTCAAGAGACCCTGCGCGGAAAATGTAACGGGGCTAAACATACTACCGAAGATGTGAATGTAATGCATAGCATTGCATGGTAGAGGAGCGTTCCTCTCTGCGTTGAAGTCGGATCGTGAGGTCTGGTGGAGCGTGAGGAAGTGAGAATGCTGGAATGAGTAACCATAAGGCAGGTGAGAATCCTGCCCACCGAAAGAGCAAGGTTTCCTGGGCCACGGTAATCGTCCCAGGGTTAGTCGGTCCTAAGCCGAGGCGCGTAGCGTAGGCGATGGACAACAGGTTAATATTCCTGTACTGGTGTGATATTGTTAGGATGTGCGCGGTATATTAGTCGGAGCGGGTTCATGGTTATATCCGTTTAAGTAGGAGGAATGCCTACGAATAAAACTGCCATCAGGCGGGATTTCGACAAAAGTGCTGACTAGAAAAGCATCTTAACGCATGTTTCATGCCATCCGTACCGCAAACCAACACAGGTGCTCAGGTCGAGTAGACCAAGGTGTACGAGTGATTCTTCGTTAAGGAACTCGGCAAACAAGCGACCGTAACTTAGGGATAAGGTCTGCCCCCTCGCTTTGTTTATGACAAAGCAGGTACGCTAGTTTTCTTTCAGAAGAAGAGAAATGAGTAGTAACAAATTTACGATTGATCTCTGATTGAGAGAAGACCTAGCTAAAACCCCGTCTTACAAATGTCATAGATGATGTGAGGGGGCCGCAGCTAAGGAGCCCATACAACTGTTTACCAAAAACATAGGTCTCTGCTAACACGAAAGTGGATGTATAGGGGCTGACGCCTGCCCGGTGCTGGAAGGTTAAGGGGAGCTGTGCATGCAGCGAACTGAAGCCCCAGTGAACGGCGGCGGTAACTATAACCGTCCTAAGGTAGCGAAATTCCTTGTCAGGTAAGTTCTGACCCGCACGAATGGCGTAATGATATGGGTACTGTCTCAACGAAGAGCTCGGTGAAAGTGCATTGACGGTAAAGATGCCGTCTGTCCGCAGCAGGACGAAAAGACCCCGTGGAGCTTCACTACAACTTGACATTGAGCCGGGTTATATCATGTGTAGGATAGGTGGGAGACTATGAAGCCTAGACGCTAGTCTAGGTGGAGTCATCGGTGAAATACCACCCTTGATATGACCTTGTTCTTACCTGGGCCACAAATTGCATACAATTTGTACAATTTTCAGATTTCAATGCTCGATTTTAGTATCGTGAATGAAAGCTGAAGTTTGAACGAAAAATATTGCATGTAATTTCTGGCTCGGGGACCGTGTCTGGCGGGTAGTTTAACTGGGGCGGTTGCCTCCTAAAGAGTATCGGAGGCGTTCAAAGGTTAGCTAACTACGGATGGAAATCGTAGTGATAGTGTATACGCATAAGCTAGCTTGACTGTGAGGCCTACAAGCCGAGCAGGGACGAAAGTCGGAGTAAGTTTTCCGCTGTCCGTACATTTTTGTACAAGAGTGTGGTATCGGCAGCGCTTTCGGATAAAAGTTACCCCGGGGATAACAGGCTTATAGCGCCCAATAGTTCACATAGACGGCGCTGTTTGGCACCTCGATGTCGGCTCATCTCATCCTGGAGGAGAAGCACTTTCCAAGGGTCGGGCTGTTCGCCCGTTAAAGAGGTACGTGAGCTGGGTTCAGAACGTCGTGAGACAGTTCGGTTTATATCCGCTGTGGACGCAAGGAAATTTGAGAGGATCTACCCCTAGTACGAGAGGACCGGGGCGGACGCACCGCTGGTGTATCGGTTGTTCTACCAAGGGCATTGCCGAGTAGCTATCGTGCGGAATAGATAAGCGCTGAAAGCATATTAAGCGCGAAACTAGCCTCAAGATTAGATTTCCCTATGATCCCCCAGAAAGACTATCTGGTTGATAGGCGCAAGATGGAAGTGCAGTAATGCATGGAGTCGAAGCGTACTAATCGGGACATTGACTTTTTACGATGTAATGAGACAAACCCATTTAGGGTTTCTCATCGCTCCGTGCGAAAATGTTTTGGCATTTAGCTAATTTGGAGCTTCTTTCTCCGGTTGGAGAGAGAAGAGTTGTATACTCATGGGTGTGGCTCATTACAGGTGTATTTGACTAGTTGTTGGTGTATATCACCCAAAATTACAGTGTTTAACTGAACAGATGCTCAGTGTACAATGTAAATATAGCAAAAGTTTGTTTTTGAGCTATGAACTTTTTTAATCTGACTAATATCGTACGGTGCGTGCGGACATCGAGTAGAAACATGGTTGGACGTCATATCTAACTGCTTAACGTGCAGACAGCGAGCAGTTACTAATAACGCGAAACGATATTTCCGCTCGGTGCCCATAGCGAGAGGGAAACACCTGTTACCATACCGAACACAGCAGTTAAGCCTCTCAGCGGTTACAATACTTGGGTCTTTTAGCCCTGGGAAAATAGCACGGTGCCGTATTATAAAAAGAGTCTCCGAATAGGGGGCTCTTTTTCTATGTCCTGAGTCTGCAAAACAGCATAGAGCAACGCAGAGTGCGTAGTGTCTGTGTTTTCTGATTTATGTAAAGTGTAGACGGTAGCGGACTCCAATGTGTACGATTGCGTACAACATGCTTATGTGGAGTTAATTTATACTGCCGTGCATGCAACGAGACGCATGCAGCCATTGTCAGTTGGCCCGAAAGCGATACGCTCAGCGTATTACATATACTTTAGGGTGTGTAACGGCTACTGCTTTGGTGGCAGGATTGACCGTAGTTATGTTAAGGACTGTCGGTGACTGGTGGAATGGATTATTAGTTGCTGCATTGTATTTGTGGATTTTTGTGCCAGTGGCGTGGTGTGTGCTCATAGCCAATCTATTCTCCTTACTACTACACGCAATGTGTACTCACGATGCGCGGTGACAGCTATTGTAATGCTGTGAACTGAGTAATTGAGATAATTCGTTGTTTATAGTAAAAAGCATTGACATTAGCGTAATAGAGTGTTATCATAAGCATAATTCGAAAAGATAAGAGGGTTTGCTAACGGTTTTTAGTTGGCAAACCCTTTATTATTTCGGAGTGAACTTATCAATATTAACACCTGGGAGGTGTTTCATGGCTGGAACGAAGTCTGGTGGTCAAGCTGCTGCAGCAACCAATAAGAAGAAGTATGGTAGTGACTTTTACGCACGTATCGGTGCGAAAGGCGGTAAAAATGGTAATACTGGCGGGTTTGCCGCTGGTGATGCTGGCCGTGAGCGTGCTCGAATCTACGGTGCGGTTGGTGGTCGTATTAGCCGTCGCCCTAAAAAGACCGTGTAAAAGCGGTTGACTGGTTGACAACAAAAGAAGCCAAACAGGCTTCTTTTGTTTTTTTTAAAATGCTGGATTGCCCCGGTAAGCCATGGTATGGTAGGACTATTGTTTTGTCTCATTATGTCTGTAAACGGTAAGGGCGGCAGAGTCGGCTACGACTGACGCGCCACTCAGTCCGGCAATTAAAACATTGATAGTGAGACGATGAGTTTTGCAGTGAACGCGCAAAACAGATAGGACAGGTGGCACGCAGATGTAACCAATCGCGGTAGGTGTCTAGACAGTCTTGAACGTAATCTTCATTGAGTGCTGTTTCGTTACCATAGTGGTTGGCTAGCTCACGAGCTTTTTCCCAAGCAGCGATCTCGAGTTGCAAAAGCTCGAAGTCATATGTATATGCCTTATGGTAAAGCAGGGCATGGCCTACCTCATGTAGTAAGGCGAGCACATCTTCGCCTGTGTCCTCGATAGATTTTTTATATGTCACGCTATTTTTTCGGGAGTGCCAAGAAAATTTGCTACTCTCGATTAGCTGGATATATGGGTAATCAGCGGCAATACGTAGTAATAAACTTTCAAAAGCCGTGGACCCCAACTCTGCCATAAGTCTATTGTATACTATCCAGACACTGTTTTCATTTCCTGGCTAGAAGTGTAGGTGAACGTTTTTTACTGCAGGTATATCTTTATTTGTAGTGTCATGATGTTTTGTAAAAAGCAAAGCCTACGATAAAGTATGGCGCAAACTGTGGGTGCTGTTTATAGCGGTGCGGTGTTTGTAGTATTAAGTAGCCAAGCACTACAATGACGCTATGCATATATACTTCGTGCCAAGTCATAGCAGCCGTACACTACAGCTTCTTCGGGTCGCCGAGCTTGTACAATAGGCGGAATTTTTACCATAGGCGTAGCATATTTATTTAATTCTTCTACCAACAGATCATGGTATTTAGGTAAGTAGTGGCCGACTCCGCCGCCCAGTACAACAATATCTGGCTCCATCACGGCAAGCAAATCTAAAAAACCAACTACCCAGTTTTTGACGATAGATTGCCAAATTTTAGGGTCTTCAATATCGGATGCTTTTTGATGATAGCGCTCGTATATTGCCCTACCACTAGCGAAGCTCTCCCATTTTACGAGACGGTTGCCTCGTTGGAGCATCAGATCTCCCGGCTCTGTGTTAGCCATGGTCGGATCAATCCTCTGGTCCACGATAAAGCCGCCGCCAATGCCTGTGCTGATAGTAAGGTATAACACTCTGGCGTGTTTATCCTTGAGCAACATCGCCTCGCTTAACCCGGCCAGATTAGCGTCATTTTCGATGATTACCGGACAATTGGTTATCCGTTCAATATCACGTTGGAGGGGCACGTTTTTCCATCTTAGGTTACCGCCTTGTTTAAAGATTCCCCTTTTACGATCGATAGCTCCTGGCGCACCCACAACTCCGGCTCGAAAATCATTCGTTGTCAGCTTTACTATGCTAGCGTTCAAATTTTGCATGAATTCGCCATAATCTTCTGGAGTGGGTATTTTAAGTGACTCGTGGATTACCCCCTCATCATTGAGCGCCGCTATGAGTGTTTTTGTTCCGCCTATGTCTATGCCGATATACATAAGCATAGTGTACCATTCGCGTTCTGTAATTTACTAGAGAGAGAAATCTTCTTAGGCAATAAACCATGACATCGTATGTCGTCCTTTGCCTTATATCTGTTACTGCGGTATAATGGTAGTAATCTTATAGGGTTGTATGCTGACGTATTGTTTTAATAGCAAACTAGCGTGTATGCCTATGAGAAATACACTTTTCAAAGGAGGCATTTAGGAATATGCCAAAGACATCAATAACAATGGACGAGCTACTTGCTAGCAACGATGTGAAACACCTTGAACTAGGCGACGTCGTTGAGGGCACTGTATCGAAGGTACGCAAGCACCAGATATGGGTTGACTTAGGGCCCCAAGGAGTAGGCGTGGTTATGCGTCGCGAGGTGGGCCATGGTCAGAACCTCGAGGAAGGTCAGTCGGTGACTGTTAGTGTCATCGATCCAGAGATGGACGAGGGCTACGCTCTACTTAGTATGCGTCGTGCGGCGAAGGATCGTGGTTGGGACGAAGTGCAGCGTATATTTGACGCTAGTGAAATCGTTGAGATTATGCCATATGACGCTAATCGTGGCGGTTTGCTCGTAGAGCTAGAGGGCATTCGCGGCTTTCTGCCGGTGTCTCAGCTGGCTGCCGGTCACTACCCTCGTGTGAGTGGCGCTGACAAGGATGAAATCCTACAGAAACTGAATCAGCTCATTGGTCAATCAATCCGTGTTCGTGTGCTTGACGTGAGTCGTAAAGACAACAAGCTTATTTTTAGTGAAAAAGAAGCAGTCAAAGATGACATGCAAGCTCGTTTTGCGGAACTAAAAGTCGGCGATGCCGTAGAGGGCATCGTAACGGGTGTTATCGATTTTGGCGCATTTGTAAACGTTGATGGTATCGAAGGCCTGATCCATATCTCGGAAATTTCCTGGGAACGCGTAGAGAATCCTCGCGATTATGTTAAGGTTGGCGAAACTGTTCATGCTAAGATTATCGCTATTGACAAAGATCGGCTGAGCCTTAGCCTGAAGCAAATGACTGAAGACCCATGGCTAAAAGAAGTCAAGCAATTTAGTAAAGGTGACATTGTGGAAGGCAAAATCACCCGCATTACGCCATTTGGTGCATTTGTGCAGCTAAGTCCGGCCGTAGAGGCGCTTGTCCACGTTAGTGAAATGGGTGACGATGACAATATTGACCCAGAAAAAATCTTCCAGCTTAACGAGAAGAAGGAGTTTAAGGTGTTGGATATTGATACTGACGCTCGCAAGATTTCGCTAAGCCTAAAGCGGAAGTAGCCCATAATAATTAACCTAGTCTATAGTTTATAGCGCCTAGTTCAAAGGTAAAGCTACGGTCGTTAGAGCTATAGACTTGCACATTTATGACCGACCTTGTATATATCAGCTAGCAGCTCTGATCTCCCAGGGCAGAAAGGAGCCGACTTTAATGGCTACGACCATTCAAATCGAAGATAACATTACCGTCGGGGCTCTTGCCGAAGAGCTACATCTGCCTGTCACACGTCTGATCAGTGAGCTGATGAAAAATGGGATCATGGCTACAATAAATGAGCGCCTTGATTTCGATACCGCTCAGATTATTGTTGGTGAACTCGGAATCGATGTCACATTAGAGCGCAAGAAGACGAGCGTGGAACCACCAAAGCGTGAAAAACGTACTGCCAGTGCTAGTGCTGCTATCAGACCGCCTGTAGTAGCCGTGATGGGTCACGTGGATCATGGTAAAACTAGCCTTCTTGATTCAATTCGCGGCGCTGAAGTAGCCAAGGGTGAGGCTGGTGGCATAACCCAGCACATCTCAGCATATCAGGTTGAGCATAATAACAGGGTTATTACATTCTTAGACACTCCGGGCCATGAAGCTTTTGCCGCTATACGAGAGCACGGTGCGCATTTGACCGATATCGTTATCATTGTTGTGGCGGCAGATGACGGCGTCAAGCCGCAGACCATTGAAGCTATTCGTTATGCGCGAAACGCAGGCGCGCGTATAGTAGTGGCAATTAACAAAATTGACAAAGAAGGGGCAAACGAGACCCTAGTCAAACAGCAGCTAGCGGAACAGAATTTGCTAGTAGAAGAGTGGGGAGGCGATGTCGTGACAGTATCGGTGAGTGCCAAAACCAAACAAGGAATTGCACAACTACTCGATATGTTGTTGCTCGTGGCTGACGTGGAGGACTTACGAGCTGAAACTACTGTACCGGCACATGGGTTGATTATCGAAGCACATATCGAGACTGGGCGTGGGCCAATTGCACATGCACTAATTGAAGAGGGGACTTTAACGCCTGGTGAGTTTGTGGTGTCTGGTGCTACATATGCTAAAGTGCGTAACTTAGAAGATGCAGATGGCAAGGCTATTACATCAGCCGGAGCGTCTATGCCGGTTGCAATTAGTGGTTTTAAAACATTGCCTGAGTTTGGTGATCCATTCATAGTAGTGTCGACTGAAAAAGAAGCTCGCGCTAAGGCCCAGAAGGTAGCTTCCGAGCGGGCAAATAGTGGTAACCGTAGTGATATGTCCAGTTCCGAACTACTTCGTATTATGTCACGTTCTGACCAGCTGCAAGAGCTACCTGTTATGATCAAGGCAGATGTGCAAGGGTCGCTGACTTCAGTAGTTGATAGCATAAAGAGTGTTGATAACGATGAGGTTGCTGTATCAATTGTAGGCAGCGGTGTGGGTGTTATAAGTGAAAATGATATTCATATGGCACACAGTTCGGGTGCTATTATCTACGGATTCAATATTACTGTAGCGCCAAATATTCGTCGCCTAGCTAATCGAGATCAAGTCCCAATACGGCTGTATAATGTCATATATGAGTTAATAGATGACGTAAGGGCTGAGTTGAGCAAACTACTATTACCGGAAACTATTGAAAAAGAGATAGGTGAACTGGACGTAAAAGGCGTCTTTAAAACGACCAAAACCGAAGTGATTGCCGGTGGGGAAGTGATGAGCGGTACAATAAAAAGCCCCGCATTAGCACGTGTATTTCGTGGTAAGACACAGGTTGGTGAGGCGGAATTGGTAGGTCTCAAGCGCGGCCCGAACGATGCGCGTGATCTGGCTACGAGTGAACTTGGTGGTATCAGTTTAAGAACAACAAATCGGTTGCAGCTAGAGCTGGGTGACCGCATACAGTTCTACACGCGTGAGACAGTGGAACGTACGCTATAGAATGCGCGAGCTAGAATGGATGTCGACTGCCTGCAAGGCTCACTTTTCGGCTCTTTAATCCTCAGGTATTCCTGATACAATACAAGTATGCTAAAACTCGACAACAGTCTTTTAGATGAACTAGGTTTAGGCGGTCTTCCTGATGCACAAAAGAGGGAGATGCTTCAGCATATATACGATACGTTAGAGCTCCGTGTGGGCACCAACTTGGCCAACCAGATGACTGATCAACAGCTTGAAGAATTTGAGAAGTTCATAGACGATGGTGGCGAGACAAATCAAGCACAAGCACTACAGTGGCTGGAGGCTAACTTACCGAACTACAAGCAAGTAGTAAATGAGGTCTTTGAGCAACTCAAGGTGGAAATAAAACAAATGGCACCACAATTACTCGCGACTACACAGGGGGCTATGGCGCAAACACAGCCGGACCAATCGGCGGCTCAACCTGGAGGTTATTATCAGCCACCAGTTCCAGCTGGCGCTTATAATGTCGCCGGCCAGGCTACTCAGCCGATGCAGTCGCATTGGGGGTCCTCTCAGCCTACGTTTGGTCAGCAATCTATACCCCCCCAGTATCCTGGTGGCTATCAACCATCATTAACTCCGGAGGGCCAACAACCCTATGGATTAGTAGATCCAGGCACACAGCAGCTGTCTCCGCAGAACTCAACGGATGATTCGCAGATCGCGCAACAGCCGTCGCAACAAAATGGCCAGCTTCCACCGCAACAGCCGCCTGCTGGACCGGGCACCTACCCCTCACAGCACCCTACTCGGTAGATATCATGTGGGTTCACGGAAATGGTGTAACAGGGTATAATTTCTAATAGAAGACAGATATATCGTCTCGTTTTCGCACATACGTCCGAAGTACTTTTTTGGGTCGTAGTGAATTATAAGGGGCATTAGCGCAGTCCGGCTAGCGCGCCTGCATCGCACGCAGGAGGTCAAGGGTTCGAATCCCTTATGCTCCACCATTTTTCCCACAAACATTGTTGGCCATGAAGGCTTTCAGTATCTTGCGTGTACTGATACGGCTGAGGTCGTTATATGGTCAAATTTGCTCAGTGCATCTATTTGCTTGTTCATGCAGTCAATATATCGAGAGGAAAGATTGCCCGGCTGTACTAGAAAATTCGCGAGGTGTCGTTTTTTTTGCTCCAATTCATTTAGCGGAGAGACGAGTTGCTATGTCTTACAAATCTTTGCCATAGCCATTTAAGAAAGCATCGATCGACATCTCATGCTTTCCCGCAGGTTTAATACGGTCGATCGCGAGCTTGCCGTCACTGGTTTGTATAGTGAGTGTTTTGTTTACAACTAATATACTCCCAGGGCTTTGTTTACTGCCTACTGAGTGCTGCTCGTCAGTAATTACGTGCGAGGCTGTGACTATTACTGCGTGTCCGCCGAGTATACAACGGCTTTTAGGCCACTCAATGTAGGCACGGATCTCGCGCTCGAGCTGTTTGGCTGGTGTTCTCCAATCCAGGATGCCATCTTCTTTGGTGAGTTTACGGCTATAGGTGGGGCGAGCGCTATAGCCAACTGTTTCAGCGATCTTTTCTTGGCTGCTGCCTGTTAGCTTACCTGCAGTGTATTTAGGCAAAACGTCTTTAAGCAGTGTGTCACTAAGTTCGATCAGGTTCTGGGTGAGCTCGGGAGTGGTCGTACCGGGCGGAACATCCATTTCGCTAACTGCTAGTAACGGCCCCTCATCCATAGCCTCTACCAAGAGCATTAAGCTAACGCCGGTTTTGGATTGACCGCTCAGTATGCTGAACGTTATAGGGTCAGCTCCACGCCATTGGGGTAATAGGCTGAAGTGGCTGTTGACTATACCCAGACTAAAAGAGTCAATAACTTTTTGTTCAATAAGGATCCCGAAGTCTATGAGGACACCTAAGCGGCTTGAAAAATGGGCAGCGATAACCTTGTCTGTACTCTCCTTTTTGTTCGATACTTCTATGATGGGCAGATTAAGTTTTTCCGCAACCTCTAAAACGGGCACGTTCCCATGATGATGTAGTGGGCGTGGCTTGGTCACGACTGCCTCAACTCGGAAGTTTTGAGTGAGTAATTTGAGTGATGTTGCTGCTACTGGGCCAGTACCAAAAAAAACCACAGGTTCATTTATCAAATTCATATGGCATCTTTCTTGAATAGTATGAGTTTGCTCGGATCAAATCGATACGCATAGCTCACGATGCGCCCCATAGAATTTTGCTTCTTTGTATGTCTTTGGCGTAGTCTAGCTGTTGTAAAATACCCTCTGAATTCAATTCATAGAACGCTGACGGTGAATCTTTTATATGGTCTACAAACAGTTTCCCGTGAGTGTGATCGATTTCATGTTGGAGCACACGGGCTAGAAATCCGGTGGCACTGAAACGAATTTCATTCCCTGTAATATCAAGTGCCTTCACGCGTACTTTCGCGTAGCGGGGAACTTTACCATATAGATCCGTTATACTCAAACAGCCCTCAAAGTCCTCTATGATATCACCTTCATACTTGGTTATGGTAGGGTTTAGAAGTGCGTGGAATGTCTTATCTTTTTTGTTGTCAAAATCATTACGAATTATTACGATACGGATTGGCGCATCAATTTGTATAGCTGCTAATGCGACGCTGACCTCATGTTCACGGCTCGATTCCCAATCGAGTGTAATGGCTTCCATACGTTTAATGAGCTCTTGAATTTCCTCGTCTATGTAGCCAACTTTTTTAGATATCTGCCGCAAGTGCGGATTTGGGAGAGTAATGAGAGAATCCTGCTTCATATGTGTGTCAGTATACCGTATGATGCGCATTGCGCGAACAAATAAAGTGGAGTTGGTCTTCACAGTAGATTTATTGGGTCTATATCATAATTCCAGCCGGATGGTAGCTGGCACACTATATCTACTAAAACTTGGCGTGAAGCGGACTTTACAAATAGCTGCCAGCTATGTTTACCACCAACGCGTGGATGGAACGATGGTGTCGGGCCTTCAACTGTTATGTGCTGAAAGTCTCGGTGGAGTAACTGAGCGAGATCATTAGCCGATTTCTGTGCGGCTTTTGACGTTGCACGTAAAACGCGCAGTTTTAGTAGGTAGGTGAATGGTGGGAAATGATACGTCTTACGTTCGCGCAGCTCGGTACCGTAAAACTGCTGCCAATCTTGGTGAACTGCTGCTTTTATCGTTTCGTTCTCAGGGTCATAGGTTTGTACTACTACAGTACTGGCTCGATGCCCACGTCCCACTCGTCCCACTACCTGGCTAATGAGTTGATAGGTTTGTTCGTTGGCAGTGTAGTCGGGTATTAGCAAAGACGAATCAGCATTTATGATTCCGACCACAGAAAGTTTAGGGAGGTCTAAACCTTTGCTGATCATTCGTGTACCAACAATTATGTCAGCGCTTCCGTTTCGTAGTCCCACTACGTGCTGTTCAAGACGTTCCGATTTTTTTATATCTGTGTCGAATCGTTGTATGCGGGCAGCCGGGAATAGCTTATGAAGCATGTCTACGATCGCCTTAGTCCCAACACTCTTAAATAAGATGTCAGCGTTGGCGCATGCTGGGCAGCACGTGGGCAGACTATCGCTGAACCCGCAAACATGGCAGCGCATACTATGCTCATCCCCATGATACGTAAGATTGAGATCGCAATGGGGACAATGTGATTGCCAGCCGCAATCATTACAGAGGACTATATTTGCAGTGCCACGGCGGTTTATGTATAGCAGTGACTGCTCTCCATTTGCTAGTGCGCTAGTTATATTCCGTAGCAGTTCGTCGCTTAACAGGTGATTTTGTTTGAATAGTTCGGGTTTACGTAAGTCTATCATTCGAATTGTGCAGGACATGTCAGCCTGTCGAGTAGAAGTAGCCGCTAACTGTGACAGCTGAGCAATATCCCGCATGGCTATAACGGGGCGTTTTTTGACATTAGCCAGGTAATAGTCTTCGATACTTGGCGTTGCACTGCCAAGTACTAGCGTAGCATTGTGTAGGTTAGCAAGTTTAGCTGCCACTCGGCCGGTCTGATAATGTGGAGCAGATTCATTCTTGTAGGCGTTGTCGTGTGACTCATCCAGTACTATTAACCCGACGTTATGCAGTGGAGAAAACAAGGCTGAACGGGGACCGATGACAATTGTCGGCTCGGTACGATTCAGGAGTTCATACCAGCTATCACGACGTTCTGCGGCCGTAAGACGCGAATGAAGAACGTAGACGCCATCACCGAAAACGCTACGAAAAGTCTGCGTAAGCTGTGCAGCTAAGCCAATTTCTGGTGTTAAGATTAGGGCTGAATTTCCAGAACCAATGGTGCGGGCGGCAAGCTCAACGTATACGCGTGATTTACCACTACCGGTAACTCCGTGTAGTAGATATGTGCCAGCGGCATCAATACTGGCGATAGCGTGTTTTTGCTCAGTGGTCAGTGGTGGCAGTAGATTAGTCAACGAGCGATGCTCCGGTATCAGCGGTTGTTTGTTGTTTGTGGCTCTTGGAAATGCCTCAGTAGGAGGTAGAAACTGCCGTGCAACCGTTCCTAGTGGTGCAGGATAGTAAGCGCGTAGCCAAGTTATTAGCTGAATATCCTCAGATGGTAAAGCTGGGTATGGAGCGACTGCGCTAAGCGACTTCACCGGAAAAGATGGTCTAGATGTCTTGCGCAAAACGATACCGAGTACTTTGCGCTCTCGTAGGCTCACGCGCACAACTTGTCCACTTGGTAGTGCCGTGTTTGAGCTATATGTTAGTGGTTCGCTTCCGTGGTACGTAGCTGTTGCCACTAGCACCTCATAGTAGTACATACCTATTAGTATACGATTAATACTAGCGACACTTAAAAAATATGAATGCTAGCTTTGCGCATATACTATCTCTCTGAAGCCGTATTGTGACTTGTATCTCGTTTCGAAGGACGATATGTGACTAACATGATCAATTGTAAGGCGCAAGAAGGTAGCCAATGCGAAGTGTCTTTAGCCACCCTCGCTAATCGTTCGTTTTCGTACAGACCCGAATTACGGATTAGCCCCTCTCTGTAAAGCGCGCATTTTGTTTCTCCCGTTTGTTCGACGATTTACATGAGAAATTCTAGCGTGCTTTATGCTCTGGAGCTAATTCGTGATTTGGGCCGTATAAGGGTTGAAATGCGAAACTTCCCAAGTTATACTAGGTGTGAACTACGTTGTCGTTACAACAATAAAGCGTAAGTGAGTTAAATCAGGGAAAATAGGAAGTACGATGTTAGATGTTTTTATTACCTCGCGAGTACGGCGCAAGATTATTGTTATATACGCCAAGTACCCTGATTTTAAGACGCATGTTCGGGGACTTGCAAAGCTTATTAAGGAAGATGCTGGCAATATCCAGCGAGAACTAAAACGTCTTGAGAAGGCCGGGTTTCTTATTAGTGAGAAACAGGGTAATACTAAAATTTATCATACAAATAAGCAGTTTATCATCTTTAAAGAGCTGCAGAGTATTGTTCTTAAGAGCCAGCGTACCCAGCAAAAACGTCATATTGCCTAGAGTGAAGTAGTCTCGGTAGTGACTAAGTACTGGGTGATGCTTAAAAGCTGTACTTTTTGCCGCTGCAACTCTCTTGTATTAACCAAACGCGACTCAATTATATGTAACTTATCAGTCCTTCTTGAAAAGAACCTTGTAGCTATTCAAAGTACGACAGGTTAGTCACATCCCATGAGATCCTTGGTCGGGATAGTAGTAATGCTTGCGACATCCTCCCCGTTACGCTATAATCATACCCGATATGATAGAAGTAACTCGTAAAGATAGCAAAGAATCAATTGACAATTTAGTACGTCGCTTTAACCGTCGTGTTCAGCAGAGTGGCTTGATTGTTGCTGTAAAGCAAGGTCAGTACTTTGAAAAGCCCATTAGCAAGCGTGAACGCCGCACTAAAGCCATCATTCGCACGCAGCGCAAAGTACTGAAGCTCAAGAAGATAAAACTAGGCCAACGCTGAAACATGTGCGTGATGTGCATTATGGGTAGGGTATCCCGCCACATATATGCAGTGTATCTTTTGGTTGCGATACCCGTTGCCAAGTATCATTCAGTAGGGTAATCTTAGGAGAATAGACGAAATGGGCTTACGCCAGCAACTTGATGCCGATCTGAAAGCTGCACTACTTGCAAAAAATACAATTAAGGTAGAGACCTTGCGTGGCTTAAAAAGCGCTATTCTTTATGCTGATGTGGCCGCAAAGAAACGGGATGTCGGTGGTATTGGTGATGACGAAATCACAGCACTGATAGCCAAAGAGTCAAAAAAGCGTCAGGAAAGTGCTGATTTGTATATAAGGGGTGGTTCACAAGCACGAGCCGACAAAGAATTAGCTGAAAAGGCGATTATTGAGGCATATCTACCTGAGCAACTAACTGAAGAGGCGCTTTTACGTGTTATTGATGCGGTTATTGCCGAGCAAGGTGCTATAAGCGTGCAGGCCATGGGCAAAGTAATTGGCCTAGTAAAATCTGAGGTAGGTGGTGGTGCTGATGGCGCTAGGATTGCACAGTTGGTAAAGGAGCGTCTGAGCGCATGATATTGCTAATGGGGCCAGCTGGTTCAGGCAAAAGTATGCAGGGGCATCACCTGGCTGATGAGTATGGGTATGCATATATTTCGAGTGGTGAGATATTCCGAGTGCTGTTTACTGGTAGGCGTCGTCATGAAATGCTTGAAGGTAAGCTGTTGAGCGATGGTGAAGTAATACGTGTCATTGACCGCATACTTGAATTTATCGATACCAAAGAACAGTTTATTCTGGATGGTTTTCCGCGTACTAAGTCGCAAGTGGATTGGCTACTTATGCAAGTTGAGGCTGGCCGCATGGATCTACCGGTGGCGATAAACTTGGATGTGAGTGGGGATGTCGTGCATGATCGTCTACGAAAGCGTGGCCGCATGGATGACACTGATGAAGCAATTGAACAGCGTCACAATGATTACCAGTCGATAACATTGCCGCTGATGTCTTACTTGAAGGAAAAAGGAATAAAAATTATTAACATTGATGCCGATGGCTTGCCCTCCCAGGTACACGATCGCATTACGAAAGCTCTGAATATTTAACTCCAGTGGTGTGTTTCATGAAGCGACATTAACTATTTGTATGTAGCCACTACACACCGTAGACAATAAACGATACACTAGCACTTATGGAACCTAAAACTATCAATGAACTGGCCGCGATGCGCGAAAGCGGACGTATGCTGGCAACAGTATTACAAATGATACAAAATGAAGTACGTGCGGGTATGACGCCTAAGGACGTATCTCGTATGGCGGCATGCGAGTTAGAGCGTCTAGGCGGCCAGCCGAGCTTTAAGGGCTTTATGGGCTATCAGGATATTATCTGCATATCAACTAACAACGAAGTTCAGCATGGTATCCCGAACGAGCATATATTTAACAATGGTGATATTGTTAATTTTGATTTTGGTGTGACATATCAGGGTATGGTGACTGACAGTGGTATTTCACTATGTATAGGCGGTATTGACCACACGGACATGGATGGAAAGCGACTTTTGAAGGGTACAGAACAGGCGCTATATGCGGGTATCGATCGGGTTCGGGAAGGTGCACGCGTCGGAGACATATCTGCAGCTGTACAGGCTGTGCTTGAGCGTTACGATTTGGGTATTGTACGCGAGCTGGTAGGACACGGCGTGGGGCATGCATTACATGAGGACCCTGAGATTCCAAATTACGGTCGGGCGGGTGATGGTCCAGTTCTTAGGGCGGGGATGACGATTGCTATTGAGCCAATTACCACTCTAGGGAGTCCGCGTATTTTTCAGGCGCATGATGGCTGGACGCTACTTACACAGGATGGGTCACGCAGTGCGCAGTTTGAGCATACGGTACTTGTTACCAAGGACGGTTACGAGATCCTGACGCAGGTATAAGCAAAATCGCTGCTTTTAAAGATTAGTTGCGCAAGGTGAAGCTCTAGCAGTATACTCCTATATATGCGCGAAGGATCTGCCGCACCCACTTATGTCGGCCTTGATATTGGTACCGCTATGGTGCGTTGTGTTGTTGGTGTGCGTGATACTGCCGATCCGACCCTCGTATCTGTTATTGGGCATGGCTCTGCGCTGAATCAAGGCATGCGCAAAGGTGTGGTTATGCATGTTGATGATACTGCTGAGGCAATCGTACAAGCAGTAACTGAGGCGGAGCGAATTAGTGGCGTACAGATCCATCAAGCGACAGTGAATGTGAACGGCAGTCACGTTGCAGGTTTAAATAGTCGTGGCGTGGTAGCTATTTCAAGCTCTGATCGTGAGATCACAGTTGATGACCGTGAACGAGTTGAAGAAGCGGCGACTATTGTCAAATTGCCGCCAAATCGAGAGATCGTACAGGTGTTTGCAAAAAACTATCGCCTTGACGGTCAGGATAACCTGAAAGATCCTGTTGGTATGCATGGTGTTCGCCTAGAAGTTGATTGTCATATTGTCACTGCTTCTAGCCCTAATGTGCGCAATTTGGATTTGTCTCTTGAAAAATCTCAGGTGCGGCCACAGCACCACACGGTGGGTGCCCTCGCGGCCGCCGAAGCTGTCCTCGATCGTACTCAAAAGGAAGCTGGAACGTGTGTACTTGATATTGGTTCTGGTACGACTAATCTCAGTATTATAGAAGATGGTGAGATACAACACGTGGCGGTTATACCTATGGGGGGTGTACATATCACGAATGATTTGGCTATTGGTCTCAAGACTGATCTTGAGGTTGCTGAGGCAGTGAAAATAAAATATGCTCGCCTTGGGGACGAAATCGATAAGCCAGTTCGTGTTACGATAGAAAATCAACAGTATCATACGTTTTCGAGTGGCATGGTAAATATGATAGTTGAGGCTCGAGTTGAGGAGTTGTTTGAATTTGTTGAAAAAGAGCTGCAACGAGCGCACCGTAGCCGTAAACTTCCAGGCGGTGTAGTTATTGTAGGCGGTAGCGCGGCACTACCAGGGTTGGCTGATTTTGCACGGGAAAAGCTGCAATTACCTGCCCGGATCGGAAAGGTACGAGGATTAGCTGGATTAGTAGACGCAGTAGAAGGGCCAGCGTTTGCGACTGCAGCGGGTCTTATGCTCCTTGACATACTACTAACACCGTATATGAATGAGCAGGCCGTTACTCGTGACCTCATGAATGGCGGAAGTATATCTGAAGCACTGGGTAAACTCATAGGTAAGTTCAAAAGATAAAGTGGAAAACCTGAGATCTTGCCAAGATTTGGGCCGTAAAAGTACTCACGGATATTGCATGTTTTTTGTTAGTAATCTTTATATTCGAGGCCCATTGTTCAGATAGATTGGCCGTATACCAACAAATGTGTGCGAGTGGACTTGAACTGGGGCGACACAGCCGGTATACTTCGTAGTATAAGATATGCAAGGGGAACGTAAGCACCATGGCACAAGTAGTCGAACCAGCAATTGAGACGTTTGCTCGTATTAAAGTTGTTGGAGTCGGTGGTGCCGGAGGTGCAGCCATTAACCGTATGGTTGATGCTGGAATTGAAGGTGTAGAATTTATCGCCATCAACACTGATGCACAGGCCTTACAAAATTCTAAAGCTGCACACAAAATCCATATCGGTCGTGATACTACCCGCGGGTTGGGCGCTGGCGCCGATCCGACAGTTGGCGAAACCGCTGCTCGCGAATCTGCCGATGAAATTAAACAGACGCTTGAGGGCGCTGACATGGTCTTTGTCACTATTGGTGCGGGCGGAGGCACTGGTAGTGGTGCGGGCCACGTGGTAGCAAAGATAGCTAAAGAGCTCGATATACTTGTAGTAGGTTTTGCAACGAAACCGTTCGCCTTTGAAGGTGAAAAGCGCCGTCGTAATGCAGAAGCGGCAATTGAAAATCTGCGCAAATCCGTTGATACACTTATCATTATCCCGAACGATCGTTTACTGCAAACTATCGATCGCGCTACTCCATTGATCGAAGCCTTTAAAGTGGCCGATGACGTACTGCGCCAAGGCGTTCAGGGGATATCTGACCTCATTACTGTAAATGGGCTCATTAACCTGGATTTTGCTGATGTAAAAGCAGTTATGAGTAACGCGGGCACCGCGCTTATGGGTATTGGCCGCGCTAGCGGTGAAAACCGGGCCATACAAGCTGCCCAACAGGCAATCGAAAGCCCGCTTCTCGAAGTGTCTATTGATGGTGCTCGGGGTATTTTGTTTAATGTGATTGGTGGCAACGATCTTAGTATGCACGAGATCAACAGTGCAGCTGAAGCTATTACTACCGCAGCTGATCCCGACGCAAATATTATTTTCGGAGCCACCATTAGTCCTGAGTTAGATGGTGAAATTATTATAACTGTGGTGGCAACAGGCTTTGATGCCTCGTACTTTACGAAACGCCAGCCGGCTGTTGAGCCTAACATAAAGTCCGAGTCTCCAGATAGCGCTGTGTCACCTGTACCGTTGAGTGCCAGCGAGCAAGACATGCAAGGTATTGACATGGAGCTTAAAGACCATGTTGAAGCTAATGCTACAGATTTTGATAATGATGCCCCGATGCCAAATATCTGGTCAATTGAAAAAGCTCACAAGACAGAAACGATAGCCGAAGAAGAACCAGTCATCGAACCGGTTGTGTCATCGCATGACGATGAAGAAGAGCTAGCTCGTCCATCCTTCTTGCGCCGCCTGACGAAGCGTACTCATCGAGATGAGATGATTGATGGCACTCATGAGGATGAGGTCGGTAAGCAATAATGCGTGTAGGCCCTTAATAGTTTTCTATTTTGAATAAGCCCTAAAATCTATGGAGACGCCGCGAAGCGGCACAGAGCACCACGGCATTTGCCGTGGGTGAATGCCTAATCCAGCATGGTAGTGCTGGTCGAGCGTTAGCTCGTACGTCGCCGTAGGCGACAGCACCACGGGTTTACCCGTGGGAATCTATACATAGTGGAGCAAGATCAAGATACTACTCTAGTCGAAAGAAAAGTTTTCGCTGGAGTGAAAGTCGTTATGCCATGCAACTTCACAACTAAGTAACTATTCTTAGGGGATTCGAGCTAGAAATAACATATTTACAGGTGTAAAATGCCCTATCCTGTACTAAATAATACACCGAAAATAGCCTTGTATAAGTGCTACAAATGGCGTTATGATTTTTATGTAAGACACTATATGTAGTAGTCTAGGTAATCTTTCATACTTATCTATCGCATCTAGTTGCACATTAAGAAAAAAGGTCCGTTTTGGTTAGGACAGGAAGGAGGCGACATGAAATGTGGCCAATGTAATGGCGGTGACACGAAAGTCATTGAAAGCCGTGACGTCGATGCGAGTCATGCGGTGCGTCGTCGTCGTGAGTGCAGCCGGTGCGGCTATCGGTTTACTACCTACGAGCGTTTAGAGCGGCCACAATTGGTGGTTGTTAAAAATGACGGTACGCGGCAATTGTTTAGTCGTAGTAAATTGCTTGCGGGCTTGTACCGCGCCTGTGAAAAGACTTCGGTAACTACTATGCAACTTGAGCAATTAGTGTCGAGCGTGGAACAGCAGCTCTATGCGTGTGCTGAACCAGAGGTACTATCCGGTAAAATTGGTGAATTAGTTATGGAGCGTCTACCATCACTCAACGAAGTCGCATATGTGCGGTTTGCAAGTGTGTACCGACGTTTTAAAGATATAGCAGGCTTCGAACATGAACTTTTACAAATGCGTGAAAGGAAAAATACTGGCACTGTGGTGAATGTATAGCGGGGTGTCGTGGGTCGGCACGGTGGCTGTAGCTGGCTCCCCTCGATCTGTAAATATGATTTTGATCTTATGGATCGTGGGGAGCTTGCTCAAAAAAAGCCTGGTAGGATCGTTGAGTAAAAGCGAGACAGGTTAAAGAGTATCGACTCTAATAAAAACATATAAAATAAGATGGTCATTAGAGGTGGTGGCCAGGAGGGTAATAACATTTATGGGACAAGCAACAAATAGTGGCTTACGGCGATTTTTTACACAGCCGAAGGCAAAAGGTTACGATAGTTTGAAATGGGTTAAACGCGACTCTTTATTAAAAAATCCATTCACGGGCTCAGTTGTTTTTGAGCAAAAGGATGTTGAGATTCCTGATAGTTGGTCGCTCAATGCACTTAATATTGTTGCACAGAAATATTTTACTGGTACGCCCGGTACTGACGAGCGCGAAACATCACTTAAGGACCTGATTGATCGTGTAGTTGATACAATTGTGCGCCAGGGTGAGCAAGAAGGATACTTCGATAGCTCAACTGAGGCTGAAACGTTCCGAGAGGAAATCAAGTACGTGTTAGCTAGCCAAAGGGCAGCTTTTAATAGCCCAGTGTGGTTCAATATTGGCGCGTCAGAGCGTGCGCAGCAGGCAAGTGCATGTTTTATATTAGGCGTAGACGATACTATGCAAGATATCTTACAGTGGTATGTCGATGAGGGTATGATTTTCAAAGGTGGCTCAGGCAGTGGCGTGAATATTAGTCCTATTCGCAGTAGTGTTGAGAAACTTGGCAAAAGTGCCGGTACTGCAAGTGGCCCGCTGAGCTTTATGCGCGGCGCAGATGCTAGCGCCGGCGCTATCAAGAGCGGTGGCAAAACTCGCAGGGCAGCTAAGATGGTGATTATGAACGTCGATCATCCAGACGTAGAAGAATTTATTTGGTGTAAATCAATCGAAGAAGACAAAGCTCGTGTGCTCCAGGCGGCTGGCTTTGATATGAGCCTAGACGGCAAAGATATTTTTAGTGTGCAGTATCAGAATGCCAATAATAGTGTTCGAGTAACGGACGAATTCATGCATGCCGTCGAAAATGATGAATATTGGGAGCTCAAGGCTGTGACGACGGGCAAATCGATACGTAAAGTAAAAGCTCGGCACATTTGGCGCCAAATTGCCGAAGCTGCCTGGAAGTGTGCGGATCCGGGCTTGCAGTTTGATACCACTGTAAACAAGTGGCACACTACACCTATTGCCGGACGCATTAATGGGTCAAACCCATGTAGCGAGTATATGCACCTTGACAACTCTGCGTGTAATCTGGCGAGTATTAACTTGCTGAAATACCTAAATGACGATTTTAGCTTTGATATCGAAGCATTCAAGCACACCGTAGAGCTAATATTCACCGCTCAGGAGATTCTAGTGGGCTATAGTGAATACCCAACTGCGCGTATCACTAAGACGTCCAAAGCGTATCGTCAGCTTGGTATCGGTTACGCCAACCTCGGTGCATTGTTAATGGCTCAGGGGTTACCATATGACAGCGAGGAGGGTCGTGCTCAGGCAGCCGCTATTACTGCATTGCTGACTGGTCATAGTTATGTGACATCTGCAAAGATCGCGCGTAGAGTTGGGCCGTTTGCCGGTTACCACAAAGACCGTGAAGGGATGCTGCACGTACTTAGGATGCATCGGGAAGCGGTAGATGACATAGATGCTAGTTTAGTTGCCGAAGACCTCTTGAGTGCTGCGACACAGGCTTGGGATGAGGCGAACGACTTAGCTGAACTCTATGGTGTGCGAAACTCTCAGGCTAGCGTGTTGGCTCCAACCGGCACTATCGGCCTCATGATGGATTGCGATACCACAGGTATCGAGCCAGACTTAGGGTTAGTTAAGGTTAAGAAACTAGTTGGTGGCGGTACTATGAGTATCGTCAACCAAACTGTACCACGCGCTCTCAAGGCGCTCGGCTATACATCTGAGCAAGTAAATGACATCGTGGCATACATAGATACGGAAAAAACAATCTTGGGTGCGCCGCATCTACAAAAGGCGCATGAACCGGTCTTCGCGTGTTCTATGGGCGATAATGCTATCCACTACTTGGGTCATGTCAAGATGATGAGCGCAGTGCAGCCATTTTTGTCAGGCGCAATTAGTAAGACGGTTAATATGCCCGAGACTGCTACCGTGGAAGACATCGAACGATTACACTTGGACTCTTGGAAAATGGGTCTTAAGGCGGTTGCTATCTATCGTGATAACTGCAAGGTCGCCCAACCACTTAGCATGGCTAAGAAAGAGGACGGACGAGAGGCTATCCAAGAAAGCCGCGCTGAGCAGGCTGCTGCGGCTGGTGCCGCCGCAACACCCGTACCTGTTGTGGCGCAGGCTGTCGATGCAACATTGGATGGCCGTATTGTGGTCAAAGGCGCTGTTCGTCGTAAACTGCCGAAAGTACGCACGGCCCGAACATACAAGTTCCAGATTGCTGACCTAGAAGGCTTTTTCACTGTTGGTGAATACGAAGACGGCGCTCCCGGCGAACTGTTTGTGAACGTTAGTAAGCAGGGATCGACATTAAGCGGCGTCATGGATAGCTTTGCTATATCCATCTCTCACGGCTTGCAGTATGGTGTGCCACTTAAGAGCTATGTAAAGGCCTTCCGTGGTAATACCTATGCGCCGTCGGGCATAACTGACGATACTGACATTCGGACAGCTAGCAGTATCACGGACTACATATTCCGCCGTCTAGCACTCGATTATCTAAGCTTCGATGATCGTCTGGAGCTTGGTCTGGCGAGTATTGAGGATATGCCAGAGGCGCAAACAAGCTTATTGGAGCCGCCCAAAATTACTGAAAAAATTGTAGCGACACAAGTGCAGAGCGAGCCGACAAGCAGGGATCAAGCTAGCGGGCCCCTGTCCGTCTTAAGTGGCGAAACGCCTCAGGTCATTAAGGACGCTGCAGCACCACTCTGCTATAATTGCGGAAACCAGACTCAGCGTAGTGGATCGTGCTATGTTTGTACGAGCTGTGGTTCCACGACTGGCTGTAGCTAGTCTGCCCTAGTCTGTTTACAGCTGCAGGACGGGGCAATCCCGTCCTGCAGTGTCTATAAGGGCATTTCCCCTAATTGTTACTTTTCCCAACTGCTTTTTATAGCGTAGGTTTGCTACTGCTGTGAGAAGATAACCTATCAAACTCTTAAATGTATCTTAAAATGTGAGAGATATCGTTGGGGAACTGAGCCAGATGCGCTACACTAATGTGCGTATGAAACTACTTGTGCTTTATAGGCAGAATTCAGAGTTAGCTCGTCGCGTGGAAGGGTTTGTACGCGACCTGCAGACCCAACATGGTCTAGATAGTCATTCCTTAAAAGTGCTTGATTATGATAGCCGCGATGGTTCAGCAATGGCTAGCTTGTATGATGCCATGGAACAGCCGGCAATTATTGTTACCAACGATGACGGTAGTTATGTAAAACATTGGCAAGGCGCAGATCTGCCGTTGTTGTCTGAGGTTGCCGGCTATGTTTTTCAGTATTAAGTATCTCTAAACCTGTGCTTGAATTGCAGAGGGTTGCCAAACATGACAAGAGGCTATACTATAAAGTGAGAAATGCGTTGTGGTGGTTACACCACACGAGCGGCTATCAACCGTGCAGTCGAGATAATTTTGCCTAGAAGGTAAGATGAACTGGAGCGCAGCGGGAAGAACCGGCTAATGGTCTAGTAATGTAAAGCCAATAGCCTCAGTAGACCCCGACGGATCGACCCGTAAGATCACACAAATCAAGCGCCATAAGAATCACTTCTTTTGGAATCTGGATGGTACCGTCCGGTCTGCAAAGCAGTACTGGATTCCAGAGCCTAACAGAAGTGATTTTTATTAATAAAAGGAGAATGATGTGGTAGAGCTTGAACTCGAAAAAACCTATCTACTCAAAGAATTGCCAGAAGGGCTAGAGGGGAATAGATCAGAGATTATTAGTGATGCTTTCGTGCCCATTAGTGCTAAGCACCCAGTGCTGCGTTTGCGCCACCGAGGCAACAACTATGAGTTAACTAAAAAGCAACCGATAGATGATGCTGACCCGTCTCGTCAAAATGAGCACACGATTCAGCTTACTCCCGAAGAAGCTGCTGCGTTTGATGCAGTATCTGCTAAGCGCTTCAGTAAACGTTGCTACTACTGCACTGTCGATGGGCATCAGGCGGAAGTTGACATATATCTGGGTGATCTAGCAGGGCTGGCTGTGGTCGATTTTGAATTTATGACTGATGAGGCTTTGCAATCATTCACTATGCCGAGGATTTGCCTAGCTGATATTACGCAAGAGGAGGCGTTAGCTGGTAAAAAGTATGTGGATCTACAATCTGTACTTCAAAAATATAACTATAAACCACTATTTCTTCAGGAGACAAACTAATGAAATTCACTGCGGGGAACCGTCGTAAGGCCACCGAGTACGAAAAAGACTTGGTGCAGCAATGGAAAAAGAATAAGACATTTGAGAAGTCTATCGAGCAGCGTCCAAAAAGTAATTCGTACGTATTTTACGATGGGCCGCCGTTTATTACTGGCATACCACATCACGGTACGTTACTGAGTAGCATCGCAAAAGATGTGGTGCCACGTTATTGGACTATGAAGGGAAAACGCGTGGAACGTGTCTGGGGCTGGGACTGTCATGGCTTGCCAGCCGAGGTTTTTACTGAGAAGAAGTTGGGTATCCAAGACCGTCGTGATATTGGTACTAAGATTACCCTTGAGGAATATATCACAACTTGTCGCGACAATATGGTACAGACGGGTAGCATGTGGGAGGACACCATTGATCGGATTGGCCGATGGGTTAATTTCAAGGGTGCCTATCGTACTATGGACAAGGATTACATGGAGAGTGTCTGGTGGGCATTCAAGCAATTATACGACAAAGGTAAGGTCTACGAGGGTGAAAAAGTACTGTTGTATTGTACACGTGACGCTACACCTCTCAGTAAGGCTGAAGTCACAATGGATGCAGGCAGCTACAAAGATGTCAACGACCCGAGTGTGTATGTAAAATTCAAGCTGAAAGACGAGGAAAAATATCTGCTTGCCTGGACAACGACACCGTGGACATTGCCAGCGAATACCGCTACGGCCGTCCATAAAGATGCTGATTATAGCGAGGTGAAGTTAGAAGACGGTAGTGTCGTGATAGTGGCAACCAAGCTGATGGAAAGAGTACTTACTGATGAAAGACATAAACCGATACCGTTTACATTGGTAGGCACACTGAAGGGTGCTGATTTGGTGGGTAAAAGCTACGAGCCGCTTTTTGAAGACCGTGGTGAAAAAGCCCATAAAGTATGGCATGCAGATTATGTGAGTATGGAAGAAGGAACTGGCATTGTGCACTTGGCCCCAGCTTATGGCGAGGAAGACTATGAACTAAGCAAGGAGAGCGGCTTCCCATTTGTGAGCATTATCGACGCCAATGGCCTATATACTGAAGGTGAGTGGCAAGGCCAGAATGTGTGGGATGCCAATAAGCCTATAGCCAAGCACCTACATGCTCGTGGTGTGGTCTGGAAAATAGAGTATGTGGTGCACAGTTACCCACACTGCTATCGTTGCGGTACGCGTCTGATGTACCGAGCGCATCCCAGCTGGTTTATTGACATTAACGGCCAACGCCAGCTGATGCTCAATGAAAATGAGCATGTAAGCTGGTTCCCTAAGCATCTCAAGGAAGGACGCTTCCGCAAGACAGTTGAGAGTGCTCCAGATTGGAATGTTAGTCGTGATCGATTTTGGGCAACGGCTATGCCGGTATGGAAAGGTACCGACAAACAAGGCAACGAGCACGTCAAAGTCATAGGTAGCTATGCGGAATTGAAGGAATTGAGTGGCGTTGAGCTTGAAGACTACCATCGCCCATGGGTCGATGACGTTGAGTTCGATCTAGACGGTGTGCATTATAAGCGTATCGACAAGGTACTTGATTGTTGGTTCGAGAGTGGTAGCATGCCATTTGCACAGTTTCATTATCCGTTCGAGAACGTTGATAAATTTGAGGCGAACTATCCAGGCGATTACATCGTGGAATATGTAGGGCAAGTCCGTGCATGGTTTTACTATGTGCATGCCGTGAATGTGGCACTATTCGGTAAGCATGCCTTTAAACACGTGAATGTTACTGGTAACCTGGCTGGGAACGACGGCCGTAAGATGAGCAAGCTTTATGGCAACTATACTGACCCGAATGAGCTGATGGATCTATATAGTGCCGATGCGCTGAGATTCCTACTTATGAGTTCTCCTCTCATGAATGGAGAAGATTTTGCGCTACAGGATAAGGAAGTCCTGGATGTACAGCGTAAGCTAGCTATGATCTGGAATATGTACGACTTTTTTACGATGTATGCGTCCGTTGATGGTTGGGAGTGGAATGGTAAGCACGAAGACCCGTCTGCAAGTGTCGTAAATCCCCTCGACAAGTGGGTGCTGTCGCGATTACACCAGCTGCAAGATCATGTGACTGAAAAGATGGATGCTTATGATATACCCGGTGCAATGGAACCAATCTTAGGCTTCATAGATGACGCCAGTAACTGGTATGTGCGTCGTTCGCGGCGTCGTTTTTGGCGATCTCGAAATGAACAAAGCATAAATATCAATGAAGAGGATTCTCAGGCAGACCAAGATAAAGATGATGCGTACCGGACGTTACATTATGTGCTGGTACATCTGAGTATGATTTTGGCACCCTTTGTGCCATTTTTGGCTGAAGAGCTCTATTGCAAGCTCACTGGTGGCGAAAGCGTACATTTGTTAGACTGGCCGAAGGCTGGCGCTATCGACGAAGATGTCATAGCAAAAATGACGGTCGTGCGCACGATAATCAATGAAGGTCTGTCACGAAGAGCGAGCAATAAACTTAAGGTAAGACAACCGCTTGCTGCTGTCAGCCTGCGCGGTAAGACTGTGAATTTCTTATCTCATGAAGCGGCGCACTCGAGTTTCTACGCTAATATACTGCTCGAGGAACTCAATGTTAAACGGGTAGATTTGCACCCTGGCGACGAGCCATTATTAGTTGAGCTGGATACCGATATTACGCCAGAACTGCAGCGTGAGGGTCTAATGCGAGAATTAGTACGACAGGTACAGTCCGCACGTAAGGCTGCAGGACTAAATGTTGATGATCGTATAATGCTCAGTGTTGTTTCTACTGAAAGAGATGTGTTACATACACTAGAGACGTATGGAGAGACTCTTAAGTCCGAGACGCTCGCCGTCGACTTAAACAAGGACCTACCATTGGAAAAAGCCTATACTGTAAGTTTCACCATTGATGGCTACCAGATAGAGGTCTCTCTCGCTAAAGCGGTATCTTAACCCACATTGCGCAGCTTTAGCTGAAATTTTAAAGGGCCATGAAACGCACGAGCATGCCATCCTTTGGAGGACATCATATCTTCAACGCCGGAGAAATCTAGCTTGAAGACGCACGAAGAAGTAATCCGTGGGGTCGAGCTTAGGTAGCTGAAGTGGCCACAGTGGCATAGTAAGCTGTGGATAAACTCTGTCTATGGTAAGTAGCATTTTTCTAAAAGTAGTAATATAGACTACAAAAAATAGATAATCAATGCCCGCAATGTCAATAATTACAAGGTACTATAACAGTACTGAGTAACATATTTTGATGTATAAAACACAATCATTAATTAATCGTAGGCCGCCATATTAGTTGGTAATCTTATTGCTTCCACTGTCTACAAGATTTATTCAGTTCTCTATTGCAACAAAGGTTCCAAAGAGAGAAAATAGAAAGGTGTTTACGGTTAACATAAAAAATATCTAGAACACAAACTAAAACAATTAAAAAACAAAATGACCAGGTTGACACCGATAAAACGGGTACTCTTTGAGCACAGACTTATTCATGTGCTGTCCGTTCTGTTTGGTGTTTTCGTTTTTTCCTTCATTAGCTGGCAATCGCCGCAACTGGCATATGCTGCGTCATCTAATACCATTAACTTCCAAGCGCGACTACAGACAGCATCCGGTGCTATCGTGCCGGATGGTTACTACAACATCGAATTCCAATTGTATAATGCGTCTTCTGGTGGAACGGCACTCTGGACGGAAGACTATACGTCGACAAGTGGCCCCGGTGGAACTGATGCTCGTGTGCAGACGATTAACGGCTACTTTTCCGTACAGCTAGGTAGTATCACTAGCTTTCCATCGACGATTGATTGGAGCCAGCAATTGTACCTGACTATGAATGTTGGTGGTACCGGTACAAGTGTCGTAGGACCGAGTAGCGCAAACCCGACTGGGTGGGACGGTGCAATGAACCCGCGCCTACCGCTGACAGCTGTGCCGTATGCTTTCCAATCTCAGCAGGCTGCTCAGGCAACTGAACTATCTAGCACAAACGTTAATGGAACTAGTACGCTGTCATTCCAGGGGTCTAGCAGTGGTAACCAGAGCTTTGTGATCCAAGATCAGGGGGCTGCCGGGACCTACAATCTGCTGACACAGAACCAGGCAAACAACAGCTACATCCAACTACAGGGAAGTACCCCTGGCACTGCCCAGACAGGTAATTTTAATATATCTGGGACTGGTGTCGTGGGGACAGAGCTGTATACACCGATCCTTGACGCCGCGACGTCTGGTGGCACGCTCAGTATTGGCTCTACTAACTCTGCCACTGGTATCCTCAACCTAGGTACGACTACCACCACTGGTGCTATCGCTATTGGTGGCGTATCACAGACGGGAAGTTTGACGGTGGGTGACTCAACGCTGACGAACTCTATCGGCATTGGTACTGGGTCTACTGCGAGTGGAGACACTCAAACAGTTAATATTGGTACGGGTGGACTCAGCGGCGCAACAACGAACGTTACGATTGGTTCGACGGCTAGTGGAGGCGCCCTGACTACTCAAGCCGAAGGCATCTCAAACACCTTGACCGGCAGTGCTACGGCTCCGAGTGATGTCGTGAAAACTGCTACTAACTCTACTACTGCTTTGCAGGTGCAAAATGCTTCCGGCTACCAAACTCTTAACGTCAATACCATTAACGGTACCACCACCCTCGGCAATATAACAACCACCACCGGTTCCGGTGTAGCCGGTAGCCTGTCTCTGGCTGACGGTACTAGTGACGGCTTTGGTGCTACGATCAATACCACCACTTTGACTGCCAACCAGACTATTACTATCCCCAATGCCAGTGGTACAGTGTGTCTGGATGCAGGTAATTGTCATGCCACCTACTCTAAGACTGCCACTGCGGTCGTTGCCATGGGTGCGACTACTGGTTGTACCGGTACGGTACCAGTAGAATCGAGTGATCCGAAGGGTGCCGACTATGTCGATACCAGCTGTACGTCTGCCCAGACTACGATCAATAGCGCCATTAGTGCAGTCAGCGCAGCTGGCGGCGGCATAGTCTACCTGGAGGATGGCACCTATATCATATCCGGCTCGGTTACGATTGCCTCGAACGTGACCCTCGAAGGCGCGGGCGCTAACACTGTCATCGAGCTTGAGAATGGCGCCAATGCTGCCGTGACTATGATTAACATCGGTTCGAGCACTAGTAATGTGGTCGTCAAAGACCTCACCCTTAACGGTAACAAGGCTAACCAGACGAGCGGTAGTACCTACGGAGTCAATGATGTGACGAATAGTACGCCAGGCGTCCAGTTGAACCATCTGTCGGTTGAGAACATGTACGGTAGCGCGTACGGGGTTATGCTGGCTGGATCTGGCACTGGTAGTGATTCGGTGACAAACTCATACATTGCCTCGAATGCTGGCATCGGTGTTTATTCATCAACTGCTAACGCGTTTATCGCGGATAACGTTATAACGGGTAATAGTGGAAAAGGCATTGACGTGACTGGTGCTGGCACAACAATTACCAGTAACACGGTGACAAGTAACAGTAGCTACGGTATTTATGCCACCAGTGGCAAGGGCATGGTTGTTAGCAATAATACCATTGCCTCGAACACGAGCTACGGCATGTATCTCTTGGGAGCGCCTGGTCTAAGTGTAACGGGTAACAGTCTGACTAACAACGCTGGCGGTATTAATGAAGCGGCATCGAATGCAATTATTTCAGGCAATACTTTAACGAATAATACGACGTTTGGTATAGATCTTGAATCCGGGTCGACTGGAGACGTCGTTGAAGACAATACTATCTCATTGCCTTCGACCGGTGCTTATGATGGTATTTACGTCTCTAACACTGCTAGTGGTAACTCGGTCACCAACAACACGATTCTTGGCAATGGTGGCACCGGGGTGGCGATTTATACTCAGGCGGGGGCGCTAAATACTTACCTATCAGGTAACTCTTACTCCGGCACCGGAGCGACCACCATTTCAGATAACGCGCTGAGCACCCGGTATGGCTCCCAACTCACCAACAATGGTGATCTAGCAATACAGAATGACGGTGCCACGGTCATTGGCAGTACCCTGCAAGGAGGTGCTACCCTGAGTGTGACCGGTGGTTACACTAGCAGCCAGCTGACGGCACCGAACTGGGGATTTGGCGGCGTTAACTATGGGGGCACATCTGGCGCCACAACTTGGGGCTACGAGGTGACTGCACTGGATGGTACTGGTGAGACGGTAGCGTCGACTCAAAAGACCATTACAAACGGTAACGCTACCCTGTCATCAACTAACTACAACACGGTCACTTTCCAGCTTGAACCAGGTGCTATCAAATACAATATCTACCGAACAACGGCTGGTGGGACACCGAATACAACCGGTTTGGTTACGACCATTACTGCTGGTACATTGACTGCTACGAACGGAACAGTAACAGAGCCGTCCAATAGTGATCTAGAATGGAAAGACACCGGTTTCGCAGCTACCGCCATAACTCCGCCAAGTACCAATACAACCGCTGGCATTAACATTGCTGGCGCTCTTGATTCTGCCGTTCTCGGTGGCACGCTCAGTATTGGCTCTACTAACTCTGCCACTGGTATCCTCAACCTAGGTACGACTACCACCACTGGTGCTATCGCTATTGGTGGCGTATCACAGACGGGAAGTTTGACGGTGGGTGACTCAACGCTGACGAACTCTATCGGCATTGGTACTGGGTCTACTGCGAGTGGAGACACTCAAACAGTTAATATTGGTACGGGTGGACTCAGCGGCGCAACAACGAACGTTACGATTGGTTCGACGGCTAGTGGAGGCGCCCTGACTACTCAAGCCGAAGGCATCTCAAACACCTTGACCGGCAGTGCTACGGCTCCGAGTGATGTCGTGAAAACTGCTACTAACTCTACTACTGCTTTGCAGGTGCAAAATGCTTCCGGCTACCAAACTCTTAACGTCAATACCATTAACGGTACCACCACCCTCGGCAATATAACAACCACCACCGGTTCCGGTGTAGCCGGTAGCCTGTCTCTGGCTGACGGTACTAGTGACGGCTTTGGTGCTACGATCAATACCACCACTTTGACTGCCAACCAGACTATTACCTTGCCAAACGCCAGTGGTACTGTGTGTTTAGACTCTCAGAACTGCAGTACTGCTGGCAGCGGTTATATATTGAACCAGAGTGCTACCCCCGGCACTGCTCAGACGGGCAACTTCAATATCTCGGGAGCAGGTATCGTCGGTACCGAGCTATATACGCCCATTCTTGATGCCGCGACATCTGGCGGTACGCTTTTTCTTGGTGATGCCAATACTTATACCGGTTCTATCGTCGTTGGCTACGGTATGAGTACCGGGGGTATCACGCTCGGTTCTGGGGGCGGCACCGGTACGATCACGGTTGGTAAGTCAACAGCTACCAATACCGTTGACATCGGCAATGGCTCAACGGCAAGCGGCAGTACACAAACGATCAATATCGCCGCTAGTGGCCTGAGTGGCGCCACCACAAACGTGACGATTGGTTCCACGGCCAGCGGAGGAACACTGGCTCTGCAGGCCGAGGGCATTACAAACACCATGACCGGTAGCGCTACGGCTCCGAGTGAGGTCGTGAAGTCTACTACCAACTCTACTACCGCCTTCCAGATTCAGAACTCGAGTGGAGTAGCTGTATTGAATGCCGATACCACAAATGCTCGGATCGGTATTGGCACTGCTACGCCCAATGCAACACTGGATGTAGCTGGTGACACCTATCTCGGCGACAAGACGCTGACCGCGAACGACCAAGCTGAGGTCTGTCTGTTCGGTAACAGCACCTGCTCATACGCCCAAGCTGGTGCCTATAACAGTATGCTCCAAATATTCGGCGGGGCTGGCCAATCGCGCGCGCTCCAGCTTTATCAGACAGTGAATGGATCGGCATACATTGACGCTACATACTCAACGCTTGAGCTTATGACTTCCGCAACTAGTACAGATATTAATCTGAGCCCGACTGGGAGTGTAACGATTGGCAGCGGCTCTACTCCAGTGGCAAGTCCTACGATATTTGTACTTGCAAGTGGCTCCAGCAGCACCGATCCAACGACGGTAATCAACGGAGGCATGTATTATAACAGTACTATGAAGTCGTTCCGATGTGGACAGAATGGGATGTGGGTATCGTGTAGTGGGCTCGTGGCAAGCAGCACTACTGTCCCTTCGGCTATTACGGGAACGTCAACCTACACATCACTCGGTGACTCGTACACGATCCCCGCCAATGATTGTCAGCCTGGTGTCACATATGTGGTTAATGCGGGCGGGCAGTACTGGACAAACGGTCAGTCGGGTACATCCTTATCTGCAGCTGTCTTTGAAGGTTCAAACAATATTGCTGGTAATACGAACAGTGTGCCTGCAAATGTTTCTGGAGGGTTTTGGAGTTTACAAGCAACAATTACGTGTGCAAGTACAACCTCAGTTTCTACTACAGGCTTCTTTGGGACGGGGCCTAATAGCAGCCCGAAATTTAGCCCGTTCACCTTTAGTGGTGCGGCCTGGACATCTACTAGCACTGCCCTGACTATAAAGGCAGACTTTTCTGGGACTGTTAATGGCCTTGATCGGATGACCATTCAGGAGTTCACTGTGCAACGTCTTGGCTCGCCGTAGGGGTGGTATCCATAGTAGTCTTCATAACCTCCTATGCTGCCACACATACCAGTCTTCAACCTCATGAAACATGAGAAACCGATGACTTGTTCAGCCTCGTCTTGCGTGAGAAGAGAGTGAGTCTTTACAGATTGGGGCATACCTGGTACTATCTATTGGTACGTAAATTTCTTTTTGAGGAATATTAATAATTATGAAAAAAGCAGTAATCGCAACTGGTGGTAAGCAATATGTTGTCACTGAAGGTAAAACCGTTACAGTCGAACGGCTAAAAGATGCAGACAAAAGTGTCACATTTGATGCGCTGATGGTCATTGATGGCGATAAAACCACTGTAGGTACCCCATTCGTTAGTGGGGCAAGTGTTACCGCGAGTGTAGTGGATGGTGAAGCCAAGGCTGAAAAAGTAACGGCAATCCGTTATAAGGCTAAAAAACGCGTGCACAAAGTGCATGGCCATCGTCAATTACAGACAGTCCTCAAGATTGAGAAGATCGCCTAGCTAGTAGGTAGTCTCCTACGGTATGGTTTTTTAGAGTACTACATTATCCTGAGTAAGCCATCCATTGCATGTGCATAATCTACTAAGCATTAGGTGGCTTGTAGCAGCGCCGTAGACTAGCTCTCGCTGTTTGGGATTTGCCTCATAATCTTTGCCCAGTTTTCGGGTTAAGCCAGTTGAAGGTTTGGTCGCTCGCCCAATGCTTCGGTCGCATTGGACACCTTTGAGTATCTTGGCGTCCTCCCGATCCCGGATCTTTACAGGTACTAGCGCTCTCAGAGTTGGATTGAGCGCATTGAGAGGCGTACTGTCAGTATTGATTCGGGTGTTCCCAATCTACTCTAGAGCCGAAGAGCCCCTGACTTCAGTCAGGGGGTGAAAGGTGCTTCCCTGGGCAATAAGACAAAGTCTTGTCTTTTGCCCTGGAAAAAAGGCATGCGTAAGCATGCAGGAAGATGGAAGCCACGGACTTCAGTCCGTGGGGGTTCACTGTCGAGTCATACGTGCCAGTAGCTTGTTAACCCAACTATTCTGGTCAAGCCTGAGCGACGAGGCAAGTTTTGTCCACGAGCGGGCGGGTAGGGTGGATAGTTATGAGAAATGTTTTCATGTGCTTTGACTTAGCAAATCACTTCTTGTTAACCTCAGTTCGACATAACCCAGCCGTTAGGCTGGCAGTAACAACGGCTCCGTGAGGAGCTGTTGTTCTGTCTTCGTGAAATGGAGACAGGGTTTCTTTGGTTGTAGCTGGTAGGCAATAAGACCGGCCAGTAGATTGCTCAAGAAGTTCTTTGGGCTCCGGTGTCTGGTATGCTCGATTTGGTTGCTATTCTTCAGTTGGTCATTGATGGTTTCAATGAGGTTCCGCTTCCGGAGCATAAGCTTATCCCAGAGTGGGAGCAGCCGGTTCTTCATGTTTTTCTTAATGCCGGTAACGAGTTGCGTACCCTGTCACCAGAGTACTTCAAGCAGCTCTTTGGAGATGTATCCTCGGTCGGCGTATAGCTTGCCATGTAGTTTATGACAGAGTTTTATTCCTAGCCGTGGGTTGTTGTCAGCCACATTTCCAGGAGTCAGCATGAAGGCGGTAATTTCACCACGCTCATTAACAACCAGATGAAGCTTGAACCCGTAGAACCAGCCCATGCTGCTCTTGCCCCGGGCGGCAATATCTTTGAAGACTCGGTTCCGCCCGATCCGGTGGTTGTCACACACCACAAGCTTGGTGGAATCAATGAAGTTGGCGAGTGTTGGGGTTCCCAGCAGATATGTCAGCAAGGCACACAGTGGTATGCTCGCATCCTCCATAAGCTCAACGAAACGACCATAACTGACAAGATTGGGAAAATCCGCTGTGAGCTGCGCACTAACATAACCGGTGTAGTACCCCTTGAAGGTTTTGTGGTTGCTCTGGTGAAAGTAAATGAGGATGGTCAGTACTTCACTCAATGACAAAGCAGAGGGTTTTACGCGTTTGGCCACGCCTGAGGTTAGCAACTGTGCTTTCCAGCGTGGCTCAAACTCTTTGCAAAACTCATCCACGAGGTAGAATAAAGCTACTAGCTCCATATTGGTGTCTCCTTTTTGTTTGTTTTTGTTCTTACAAACAAAAGGATACCAGGGCTAACGCCCTGGTATCCAGGCAACAAAGAGGAGACGCTTATGTCGAACTGGGGGTTAATTATGCAGCAACAGCGAGAAGAAAATGAGTCGGTTTAATGTACTTGTGTGCGAGTAGTAGTGAAATTACCCGTTGGGACTATTAGTGTGGTTGATCTGGAGGACGCCATAGTCCTTATGTATTTTCAGTTTAACCCAACAGCGGTTCCCGAGCATAATCTCGTGTGAAGTTTAATCAGTAGTTAACAAAAAGGAACTCACAATTACCATACTCTGATTTTGAGAGCGCAGAGTTAATACTGTTGCAACGACGTGTGGGGATAGCAGTCCTATCCAGCTAGTATTAAAAGGCTCTTTATATGAGAGGAGCCTTCCGTTATATATGTGCGTAAACGGCTCTAAAAAGCTGGTAAAATTAGGCTTCCTATTATGTTGTTTATGTTTACCAGTCTTTCTGGTAGTCTGTAGGTAGATAGTACAGGTATAAAACGTGAAACATATCATTGCCGTTACGAATCAGAAGGGAGGAGTTGGTAAAACCACCACTGCGGTGAATCTTGCTGCCAGATTAGCGAACCCTGATCGTCGTGTAACCCTTGTTGATTTAGACCCGCAAGGCAATGCGACCAGTAGCTTGGGAGTGACTAAGGATAATTTGCAAAGAACATTGTACGACGTTATGATTGGCCATTGTGAGCCGGCAGATATAGTCTTGCCAACAAGCATGCATAACTTGTTTATCTTGCCGGCTAATAACGCCGTTGCTCAGGCAGAAGTCGATCTTGTACCAGTGCCGCATCGTGAGTTTCGGCTGCGCGAAGCCTTAGTGACCGTTGATGCCGGAGTAATTATTATCGATTGTCCGCCAGCGTTGGGCCTGCTGACTATAAATGCATTGACGGCTGCAACCGAAGTACTAATACCGGTACAGTCAGAGTACTTCGCTCTTGAAGGATTGAGCCAACTTCTGCAAACGATTCAAGCAGTAAAGCAGGGTATTAACCCGTCACTCGAGATACTGGGTGTAGTATTAACCATGTTCAATAAGCGTATGGTGCTGAGCGAGCAAGTGCAGACGGAGGTATCAAAGCACTTTGGTCCAAAACTATTTAAGACGGTTATACCGAGAAATGTGCGCGTCGCAGAGGCGCCAAGCTATGGGCGTACTATATTTGAACATGATAAGTGGTCTAAAGGTGCACGTGCGTACAAAAGCTTGGCAAACGAAGTCGAAAAGCGTCTATTTGATTGAGTATTCTTGCTGTATCCGCTGACTTTTGTAGTGCTATTCTTAGATCTTTAACATCCATCGGTATTTATTTCATGGATACGCTCGTTTTTCGTACTATTGCACATAAGGTCGATTATACGTGGCGTCCGTTTACGGGGACTGTATAAAATGGTATGCTTCTGTATAAGAAGGGTAATCAATTTACATGGCAGCAAAACAGACAGGGCTAGGTAGGGGGTTCGGTTCACTCATACCGGAAAATTTTGACACTACAAAATTAGTGGAAGATGGTGAGCGTGTGCATAAGTTAGCCGTGACTGATCTGCTCCCGAACCCTGAGCAGCCTCGTACCGTGTTTGATGATGATATGCTAGCTGAATTGGCCATTAGTATTAAACAATATGGTATTTTACAGCCGTTGGTAGCTACACCTAGCGGTGATAGGTATCATATCATCGCCGGAGAACGTCGTTGGCGCGCGGCGAAAATAGCTGGCTTAAAAGTAGTTCCAGTGTTAATACGTACTACTCGGCAACAGGAAAAACTCGAGTTAGCAATTCTTGAGAATGTCCAGCGTGTAGACTTGAGCGCCTTGGAGCAGGCAGTGAGTATTGAACGACTACACCAGCAGTTTAACCTGACATATGGGGATATTGCTAAACGACTCGGCAAGGCAGAGGCTACAATACATAATACGGTACGACTTTTGCGGTTGCCGGAAGATGCGCGTGATGCACTTGCAGGAAATGCGATAAGCGAAGGACATGCCCGACAAATTCTGGCATTGAAAGGGTTGCCTGATTCACAGGAAAGGTTGCTAGGGCTAATCATACAGAACGGTTGGTCGGTTCGCCAAGCCGAGCGATACGTTAGCTCACTTAAGGCTGGAGTGAACGATGATAAGAGGACTACCGAGCGCGTAAGTGGTGATACGCCTGAGACAGAACACCTAAGCAAGCGTTTTGGTACAAAAGTACGTATACACCGTATGGCAAAGGGCGGGCGTATTGAGATCGTCTTTACCTCTGATGATCAGCTCAATGGATTGTTAACGGAATTAGCACAATAGGCACTCGTATTAAGTTGAACGATATCCATTAAAAATGCAGTCGTGTGCTCTATTTCAGGGCGTTAGTCTTTGCAAGACATTAAGCTATTTGTGTCTATATTACGACGAGATGCTGCCGTATGCTTTCGATTTGTAGAATCCTTCGGCAAGTAGGTTTAGAACTTCTCGATCTGAGAGAAGGGGTAAATACGTACGACGAGCTTGCCAATGACTTGGCTGGTATTGATTGGCCCAAAAATACGACTGTCAAGACTGTCAGGTCGGTTGTCTCCGCATACGAATAGTTGATGCCTACCTAGCGTGATGTTTATATTACCTGAGGTTTGCGGAATAGCGCCATTTCTACCGTATGGCAACGTTGTGTCTGGGTCAAATCCATGCGGATGTTTTTTGTTATATATGGTTATGGCGCCATTTTTGATGACTATATGATCGCCAGGTAAGCCGATCACTCGCTTGATGAGTTGTTTTGTGTCCTGACTGTCCCCGTAGTTACTGAGGCCTGATTCGGTGAAGACTATGATGTCACCACGTTTAGGGACGTATTGGTGTCCGGTTATGCGCGCCCAGGTGCGGGGGAGTTTCCAGACGATCAGGCGGTTATTATTGTGCAGGGTATTCTGCATACTGGGCCCCTCGACCTGATATGACTGAAATACGTACACAGTTAGCACAAAGGCAATCAGTACGGCTAGTAGCAGTACACCGATAGTGGAGAGTACCTCACCGATACGATGTGTAGGCGAGGATGGCTCATTGCGTGTATCCTGTGGCGTTGGCACATCCCTGGATGGGCGTATTGGTTCGGTGTCTGAGTGAGTGGTTAACGATGTGCTACCACTTTCGTCTGTATGTATATTTTGTTCATTCACTTGCACTTTACTATACGACAGTTAACATAAATATGCCATTAATTTTTCTCGATTCTAGTCCTTGACGTGGGTTCAACAAGAGATGGTTTTCGCTTATACTAATGTATGGTTACATTATGAATACGGATGGAATACAGCCCGCTAGACGGCGCACTACTAGTCGTACTCGGCATGTTTCGCTCTTAGTGTCAGATGCAGCGCCCCATAGCTATGAGCAGTCTGTACTGAACGGGCGTAATAGTTTTGTATCTGATAACCAGAATACTGACGCAGAGCTTAAAAAGTTTCCGTTGCCGCGGTATCATGCACCAAAGCACCCACAGCACATAGTGCGTCGACGGCGTCGGCGATCGCTAGCAAGATGGATGGCAAGTTTATCAGTAGCGATTATACTAGCTATCGGTGGCTATTTTTCATGGAGTGTATATGCAAAGTTGCACCAGGTGTTCCATGGCAGCAGTGTTACTGTAGCTGCATTGTCAAGCCGTCCGGTCACGCCCGATCAGCTTAACGGAGAGGGTGATGGGCGTATCAATATATTACTGCTTGGTATTGGTGGTCCTGGTCACGATGGACCAGATTTGACAGATACAATTCTTGTACTGAGCATAGATCCAGTTAATGACTCTGCCGTCATGCTGAGTGTGCCACGTGATCTTTGGGTACGTCAGCCTATACCATATTTTGGCGCGCATCAAAAGATAAACGCCGTGTACGAAAGCGGCAAGTATAATTACTTAGGGCGTCTTGACGACACTAATACGAATTCTCATGCGGTCGAAGCCGGATTTACGAACATTGATCGAGTGCTAAAAACGGTTATTGGTATTAACATTAACTACCATGTACTAGTTAATTTTCAGGCGTTCAGACAGGCAATAAATACTGTGGGGGGCATAACCGTAGATGTACCAACACCGCTTGTGGACCCTACTATGGCCTGGGAGAATAACTGGAACCCGGTATTGGCGCAAGCTGGAGTCCAGCACATGGACGGCGTGAAGGCACTTCTATATGCCCGTTCACGTGAGACTACTAGTGATTTCGCCCGTACTAGGAGACAACGGCAAATCTTAGTGGCGCTGAAAAATAAGGTTATGAGCGCGGGGACGTTGAGTAATCCGGCAAAGATCGGGGGTCTTATGAGTGCTTTTGGCGACAATATATTTTCAGACTTAAGTACACAAGACGCTATACGCCTGTATAGTATTATGACAAAAATCAGCAACAACAAGGTACAATCCATAGGCTTAACAGGTAAGGGGCATGATCTGGTTACGACCGATCATGTGGGCAATATCTCTGTAGTTCGGCCTATGGCAGGTTTTGATGACTATACAGCAATTCAAGCCTATGTGCGTAGTCAGCTGCCCGATGGCTATATCGTGAAAGAGCACGCTCCAATTGTAGTATTGGCTCAGTCAGATACTGGGGCAAAAGCTACAGCTACATTACTCCAAGAATATGGTTACAATGTTGTGTCTAGCGGCATAATCACACAGCGAGTAACGACATCAGTAGTAGACCTATCACATGGCAAGGACCCGTTTACGGCGCACTATTTACAGGACAGGTATCACAAAGTAATGACAAAACTTCCGGCAGGGGTGCATTTACCTGCAGGTAGTGCGGCAAAATTTGTTATAATGGTAGCAAAATGAGGCGCGGGCATATTACTAACAGGCTATCTTCTGCATCACCCGTTGTATGGACTCCTGTGCGCTATACAAGGTGTACTGTCGACTGCGTTTTACTGACAAGATATTACATTCGGGAGAACCATTGAGATGAAGCAGTTCATAAATAAGATAACACCAAGCAGAGGCTTTTCTTATGTGCTGTACATTGTTCTCAATGCTGTACTGCCATTGCTAGTGTTCTTACTGGTGCGCATGAGTTTTGTCCAGCTAGCTTTAAGCCTTATTTTGTTAAGTAAATGGCGTATGTTTGCAGTACGACCACGTTTCTGGGCAGCTAACATTCGGGCAAATGCTATCGATATCGTAGTAGGTGTTTCGGTGTTGGCATTCATGGTAGCCTCGGGCAGTGAATTGTTGCAGCTATCATGGGTAGTATTGTATGTTGGCTGGCTAATTGGTATTAAGCCTCGGGGTGAGACAATATGGGTTTCGCTGCAAGCGATTATCGGTCTCGCTGCTGGCTTGATGGCATTATTTCTTACCTGGAGCCATGCGCCTTTATTTATATTGGTCGGGTCGGTAGGCGTACTGTGCTTCTTTGCAGCGCACCACTTCTTTTACAGTTTCGATGAGCCATACATGGGTCTATTGTCGTATACGTGGGCATATTTTGGAGCAGCACTGACGTGGATACTTGGCCATTGGTTACTGTTCTATGGCCCAATTGCCGAGCCGACGCTCCTGCTCGTATCGCTCGGCGTAGGTCTAGGGTCACTCTACTATCTTGACCATTTCGATAAGTTAAACTACAGCGTTCGTCGCCAGGTTGTTTTCATAATGGTCGCAGTGTTCTTGGTAGTGCTGACTTTTTCAGATTGGGGTGGCAAAATCGTATGATGCTTTCTATGAAACGGTATACTGTGTCTGTCGAGAAGGTAGCGCGTACGCTCCATACGTTTATATTCTCATGTGTGATACTGTTAATTTCCCAATCAGGATTGTGTGCTAGCTAAGCCGTAAAAAATAATTATTTCTGAAAGAAAGGGTGAAAATATATATGGAAGACGACAAGCAAGGAAATAAAATAAGTGACTCGGAAGTGTTCTCTAGCGAGACAAGACCAGCGGAAACTGTGAAGCGTGCTAAACCTGAACTGTTATCTGCTCCCAAATCGGATGCATTTGGCGATACCTCACCGCGTAATACTAGCGCAGTCCAAAAAAATGCTAGTGGGCTTAAACAGCGCAAACGTGTACTTGCATTTGCGCTGGGTGGTATAGTCGTACTCTCGCTCGGTTTCGGTGGCGGTTGGTTGGGGGCGATGGCACGCGGCAATAGTACTGCGCCCATGAATATTACACGGCAAAAGGTTGTCTTGGAAGGCAAGGCTGCAGTTATTAGTAAAATTGCTAAAGATGTTGGGCAGAGTGTGGTCTCTGTAAACGCAACTACCCAGACGGCCTCCAGTAACAACTTTCTCTTCGGTTACGGCGGAGGGACTACCTCACAGGATGCTGGTACGGGCATCATATTGACGAAGAGCGGTCTGATCATGACTAATCGTCATGTAGTGCCAGCCGGTACGACAAGTGTTAGCGTTACGCTGAGCGATGGCACAGTGTATAACAACGTTAAGGTCGTTGGACGTACTAGCGCCGGAAGTTCCCTGGATGTTGCGTTCTTACAAATTCAGAATACGCAAGGTAAGACACTGGTTCCTGCTCAGTTAGGTAACTCTGCAACGGTTAAGGTCGGTGACCCAGTGGTTGCGATTGGTAATGCGCTTGGACAGTTCCAGAATACAGTCACAAGTGGTATTATCTCGGGTTATGGCCGCAGTATACAAGCAAGTTCAAGTAATGGGTCTAGTAGTGAGAACCTGACTGATATGTTCCAGACGGACGCAGCCATAAATGAAGGTAACTCAGGCGGTCCATTGGTGAACTTAGATGGGCAAGTCATTGGCATGAACACCGCATTAGCGACTAATTCCCAGAATATTGGCTTTGCTATACCGATTAATGATCTGTCTGGCCTAATTAGCAGTGTAGAGAAGACTGGTAAGTTGCAACGCCCGTATCTAGGAATAGTCTACATACCGATTACGAGTGATGTGAAACAAATGTACAATCTAACCGTTAATCATGGTGTTTATATCCCGAACTCTACTCAGGCAAATGGTGCGACTACGGTCATTGCTGGTAGCCCTGCCGATAAAGCCGGTGTCAAGCCTGGTGATGTTATCACCAAGGTTGACGGCAAGGATATCAATCAGCAAACAAGCCTGATATCGCTGCTTGATAATCATCAAGTTGGCGATACTGTGACGTTAACGATTGTGCGTAGCGGTAAGACTATTACAAAAGATGTAACGCTTGGTGTCACGCCAAATACTGGCGGCTAATCGGTAGTGGGCTGAGCAGTAAAAGGTAAAAATCCGAAAGAGTTCCCATGTGGGAACTCTTTTACTTTGTATCAAGTTCAAAGATCTGGATAAAATCGTCAGTTTTGCCTAGATGGTAGTCGTTTGCTTCAGCGATCGCTGTGAGTGCTTTGTGCTGGGTTGGCATACTTTCTGTAAAAACGTAATGAGGCTTTTCCGTACTCAAGCTAATTTGCACAAACAGCTTACGGTAGATGTCTAAGCCATCACGGCCGCCAAATAGGGCATGAGGGGGCTCGTGTGTGGCGGCGGTGTTTATATGAAAATCATTGGGTACGTACGGTAGATTGCAGAGGAGAATGCAGGGTGTAGGGGGCAGGGCGTAGTGGCGTTTAACTTGTACGGCCACCACTTCGGTCTCTGCAAACAAGCCTAGTAAGTCGCTGTGGGCACACTCTACTATGGTATCGTGGGCTCGTGCATTATTATGAGCCACTTCTAGGCACGCATTATCTATGTCAAGAGCAATAACATGTGTTTGCGGAAATTCTAGCTTTGCGGTTATGGCAATTGCTCCCGAGCCAGTGCCGATATCTATGAGCGTAGCACATGCAAAAAATGGATCTTCATGCAGTGTATATTTGAGAAGTTCAATCATTGTTTCAGTTTCTGGTCGTGGTACGAGTGTATGAGCGTTCACAAGAAAATTGCGACCATAGAATTCCGTATGTCCACGGATGTAGGCAAGCGGTATATGTTTAGCTCTTTGAGTAATATTTTTACTCAGATTTTCGATTTCTGTAATCTGTAGGTTACGTTCTAAATGGGATAGTATCCATGATCGGTCTTTACTAAGCTCGTCCTCTAAAAGTACCAAACAGTCCAGCCGGGCGGTTGCTATACCTGCAGTTGTCAGTTGAGCGCTCTTTGCTTTGATCCAATCTTCAATGCTCATGGGGCGTCCTATGATTTTATTGACAAGTAGTACGTGGGTGATCTCCTGCGTGTAATTCAATACCCTAGAATCTCATTGTGTGACCGTTAGGCGTTAGAGTCTTTGTTTAGTATAGCTTTAATTCTGACAGTCGGCGGAATAACCAGTCTACTATTTTCGTTGTGTATTTCTGGTAATGACATCATTCTACTGATCCTCATTTATGAGCTTATACTCGTAGTCGGCAAGTTTTTTGATCAGGTCATCAATGTCGCCATTGAGTGCACCGGGGATGTTACTACGTGAATAGCCGATGCGGTGATCTGTAATGCGGTCTTGCGGAAAGTTGTATGTGCGAACCTTTTCGCTGCGGTCGCCACTACCAATAAGCGCCTTACGCGCTGTGCTAAGTTTCTTTTGCTCTTCCTCGATTTTTATTTGTAACAAACGTGAGCGTAAGACGCCTAATGCTTTTGCTTTGTTCTTAATTTGTGACTTTTCGTCCTGTTGAGTGACGACAATGCCTGTCGGTAAGTGGGTAATACGTACTGCGGAATCAGTAGTGTTGACGCTTTGGCCACCGTGGCCGCTGCTACGATAGACGTCAATGCGGAGGTCATTATCCTTAATGTCTATGTCAGTTTCTTCGGCTTCAGGGAGTACACTGACAGTGACAGTTGATGTGTGGATGCGCCCCTGGCTCTCGGTGGTTGGTATGCGCTGTACTCGGTGCACACCGGCTTCAAATTTCAGTTGTTTGTAGATGTCATTGCCACTTACCGCAAAAATGATTTCTTTGAAACCGCCAACATCACTAGGAGTTTCAGATAATAGTTCTATTTTGTAACTGTGGTGTTCTACCCAACGGCTATACATACGGTATAGATCGGCCGCGAACAAGCTAGCCTCGTCGCCACCCGCTGCAGCACGGATTTCAACGATCACATTTTTTTCATCATTTGGATCTTTTGGCGTCAGCGCTTCAGCTAGGGACGCGTCATTGTCAGCAATTTTGGCTTCAAGATCAGCTATCTCAATTTGAGCTAGTTCTGCCAGCTCATCGTTGCCGTTGGCTAGCTCGGTTGCTTGGCGGTGTTTTTCAGTTAGTTGGTTTTTAGCATCGAACAGCTGCACTACATGTTCTAGCCATGTACGACGCTTCGCAAGTTTAGGGAATGTGGGATCGCTATAAATGCTTGGATCACGCAGACGTGTCTCCACGTCAGCGAACTCTGTACGAATGTTTCGTTCTTGTGCTTCCATAGCGGCTCCTAGAGTGTAACTTGTAACATAGGATGTTGTCACCTTATGGCCTGTCACGTTTTGGGCTTGCAGAGGGCATACCGCATATTACTGTTTTGCCGCGAACAAGCCTATGGCGAGTGAAATCCTGTTTTATTATGTAGTGCGCAGGATTGATGCTACTCAGTATCCTTGGTTTGGTCGGCCTTTGCTGCTTTTGCAGCGGCGCGAGCCTTTTGCTTTTTTGCGGAAGCGATGCGTGCTTCTTTTGCTGCTTTTGCAGCTTCAGAGCGGGCTTTGAACTTGTCGACACGACCTTCGATGTCGAGCACACGCTCCTCGCCGGTATAGAAGGGGTGGCTGCTACCGGTGATGTGGACTGTTACTAGTGGATACTCGATACCATCAAGCACAATACTTTCCTTGGTAGCTACCGTTGATCGCGTTAGGTAAGTGACGCCATTATTGAGATCCTGAAAAACTACGGGACGATAGTTTTTAGGATGTAGATCTTTTTTCATTAGGATTAGTTCCTCTTGCCCTTAAAAAACATTAATAGCTATGCGTGGTAGCCGGTTAGCGATGGGCGAAGCGCAGGCGGCATATCCCAAACAATTAAAGCTATTATATCACCCCTGTTAATATTAGGTCAATTCGAGTAACGAGGCAAAATACAATACGGAAAATGAGGATAACTTGGATATTGATGTCACATCTGTTAAAATAACCTAGTCATTAACGAAGCAAGTTGGGCAGTGTCCTCCTAATGGTTGCTTGTGCAGAGCCCATTCGGTACCCAACTCGAAGAACAAGGATAAGAAAGGATATATATTTGTATGTCTATGGAAGTAGATATTAAGCAACTGTTAGAGAGTGGCGCACACTTTGGTCATAAGACTAGTCGGTGGCATCCTAAAATGGCGCCATACATCCACAGTAAGCGTGGCGGTAGCCATATTATTGACCTGACTAAAACGGTTGAATGTTTGGAGACGGCATTACAATTTTTGCAGGATACTGCAGCTAAGGATCGACAGATTTTATTTGTTGGCACAAAGCGTCAAGCGCAACCAATTGTAAAACAGCTAGCCGAAGATCTTAAGCAGCCATATGTTACCAATCGCTGGCTAGGTGGTATGCTGACCAACTGGAACACCATTGGTACGCAAATAAAACGTTTGGTAGATATCGAAAACAAGATGAATAGCGGTGAGCTGGCCGCAAAATACAATAAGCTCGAAGTTCAGCGTTTTCAAGAGGAAATCAATAGCAAGAATGAGCTATATGGTGGTGTTAAGGAACTAAACGCAAAGCCTGGTGCAGTCGTAATATTTGACGTAGTACATGATAGTAATGCCGTTAAGGAGGCTAAAAAACTTGGCCTACCAATTATTGGTATTGTCGATAGTAATGCTGATCCAAGTGGTATTGCATATCCTATTCCTATGAACGATGATGCTATAAAGGCGTTACAGTTGGTCGCAGACTACATGAAAGCTGCGGTGAGCTCTGGCGAGGCCAAAACGGCAAAGCACGTAGATAAGACTGAAGTTGAAGCGTAATTTCTTAACGTTTTGGCACTTTGACTGAGATGCTCATGGTAGCAATGCTCGGAGTTTTAAGAAGGAAAAATCTTGAAAGGAGATTGAAAAATGGCAGTGTCAATTGAAGATGTAAAGCGTCTCAAGGACCTAACTGGTGTCGGGCTGACTGATGCTAAAACCGCACTAGAAGATGAAAATGGCGACTTTGATAAGGCGCTGGAGGCAATGCGCAAAAAAGGACTAACGAAGGCCGAAAAACGCGGAGAACGTGAAGCACGTCAGGGTGTCATTGGCACATACAATCATGATGGCCGCATTGGCGTTCTTGTGGAAGTAAACTGCGAAACGGATTTCGTAGCACGTAACGAAATTTTTACGACGTTAGTAAAGGATCTAGCAATGCATATTGCTGCTTCGGCGCCTGAATACGTAAGCGTGGACGAGATCCCAGTGGACGTACGTGAGGCGAAGCGGCAAGAGCTGCTCGCAAGTGATGCGCTTAAAGGCAAGCCCGCCGAAATGGCAAGCAAAATAGTTGACGGCCAGCTCAAGAAATATTTCGCAGAGCGTTGTTTACTTGAACAGCCATTTGTTAAAAATCCGGACATGGCCGTTGGCGTGTATGTTAGGGAGCATGGTGCTCGCTTGGGAGAAAATGTTTTAGTACGCCGCTTTAGTCGAATGGTTCTTGGCGAAATCGCTTAAACAAGGCAGGCTGTTTCTTGTCGTAACCCCCTTTTGATATGGTGCAGGGGCGTTGTGACTGCTAGCCCGTAGTAATTGCATAAATATAAATCACTTGCAAAAAAAGCAAATATGGTGTATATTAGGGTTTAGGCTAACAAAACCAAAAGGGCACCAAGAAAATGAGTAAGCAGTTAAAACCAATCAAACTTGTAAAGCGTCCAGCAAGCGACAGACTGACTGATTTGACCACTGAACAGTTGGAACGCATCGGCGAACTAGCTCTCGAATGCTAACGTATTGCTGTGTGTCCAGGCCGCTTGGCGTACTATCTGCCAGGCGGTCTTTTGTACAGTGTAAGTGAAGCGTATCAATATTGTGATATGTGCTGTTGATTACGGCGGTAGGCTCGTTTATAGACGCTCTGGATATCTATCCCGTATAATATTATCGAAAGTAATAAGGAGTCCTATGAATCCATCACAAGTTTTAGCGGAAGCCAAAAGTAAGTTCGAGGCTGCTGTAGTGCATTATGGTGAGCAGCTCAAGAGTCTGCGAACCGGTCGTGCTAATGCGGTTATGCTTGATGGTGTTATAGTTCAGGCTTACGGGCAGGCGATGCCACTTAATCAAGTGGCAAGTGTTACTGCACCCGAAGCGCAGCTTATCCAGATACATCCATTTGATCCAAATAACTTGCAAGCTATTGTAAGTGCAATTCGTGACAATCCGACATTGGGATTTAACCCAAGCGATGACGGACGAATAGTGCGCGTCCCAGTGCCGCCACTGAATGAAGAGCGCCGTCGCGAAATTGTTAAGCAACTCGGAGGTAAGCAGGAAGACGCAATGATTGTGCTTCGTAACGTGCGTCGGGATAGTTTAGATGTTATCAACAAGGCTAAAAAGGACAAGGAAATTGGCGAAGACGACGCTAAGCGTCTGGAGGTTCAGGTTGTGGATGCTATGAAAGTCGCACAGGTAGAGATCGAAGCGGCGAGTAAGGCCAAAGAACAAGAGATAATGACCGTCTGATGGGCGTGCAGAATTTAGGCTTTATACAAACCTAGGAATCAGGAGTCATATTGCAGCTACAAGCAAGTAGCTCACCTTGCATATTTGTGTGCTTACTGATTCGTAGCGTCATGTGGAGGTATTACTTGTTGCTTGTTTCTGCTCTCGGGTAAAATGTTCTGTATCCTCTCTATCTATTTTTTTATGATCTGGTGTTGTTCTTTAGATGGTTTTTGCCTGCGGAGCGCTTGAGCGATGGATTTATTTAACGACTGGCAACGTGCGCGATGGAGGCCGCTACCTAGTGCTATAGCTATTCTTCTGTTTTCCGTGTATGACGCTCTATACTGTTCATATGCATGAACCATTTGAAGTGATGCGGCAAGAAATTGATGCACGGATCACACAGTATTTTGCGTCATCGGAGGCACTTATGGGTGTGGAGGTGTCGCAGAACGGTACGTATGCACTACAGCTACTCGCTGAATTTACTAGTCGGCCCAGCAAGCGGCTGCGCGGTATGTTGGCTGTCATAGCATATGAGATGTTTGGCGGAGCAAACCATCTTGTGGCAATAGATTTGGCGTTGGCAATGGAGTTAGCACAGAGCTACCTCTTGATCGTTGATGATGTCATTGATCATTCATTGACACGACGTGGTGGCCCAACTGTAAATCGTGAGTATGCCCGGATGATGCATTGTGACTATCCAGGTAAGTCGCTAAGGCACGAGGCAGATATGGTGGCAATAGTCATTGGTGAGCTGGCGCAGCATTTAGCATCTGCAGTACTTAACGGAATCGACGCTCCAGCTGCACGTATTATAAAAGTGGAGCAATTGTTCCATACTAACTTAGCAGCAACTGGCCACGGCCAGATTGATGACTTATTAGGCAGCCTTGGTCAGCCTCATAATATTGCTGAAACTTTGGCTGTGTACTTGCGAAAAACATGTTACTACACTTTCATAAACCCACTGCAGACTGGTGCGGCTTTAGCAGGAGCGGGCAAGAATGACTTGGCGGTACTCTACGAATTTGGCAAGTACGCCGGGATTGCATTCCAGCTACAAGATGATGACATTGGTATGTTTGGAGATGAAAGGTCTAGTGGCAAATCAAATCTAGACGATTTGCGCGAGGGTAAGATGACTGTTTTAGTCCGGCATGCGCTGACACATGCCAATGAAACAGAGCTAGCTGTATTAGGAAGCGCGCTCGGTAATAGACGTGTAACACGTGAGCAGCACAAAGCCGTACAGGCAATATTTGAACGCGTGGGGTCGCGGGCGTTTACGATTAAGAAAATACGGTGGGCAAACGCCAAAGCTAAGATGGTGCTTAATGCTCAAAATCGTTGGGATTTGACGTCACGCGCATCCCTAGCCGTTTTATTGGATTCTCTAATACGTCGTAAGGTCTAACAAATTGTATTGTTGGCGTTAGGTATTTAGGCATTGAGAAGGCCGCGCTTGGTTGATGAGAGGGGTACGGCGTATACTTAGTATTAGTATGAATGAAACACAGGCGGCGGTGCCGCATCACGTAGGTTTAATATTAGATGGTAATCGGCGTTGGGCGCGTGAGCACAACCTGCCAATTTATGAAGGCCACAAGGCAGGGTATCGCAACGTCGAGCGTATTCTTGATGCCGCTATAGAGCGAGGTGTGGAGTGTGTCTCAATATATGCGTTTTCGACCGAGAATTGGAACCGGTCGGCTGACGAGGTGAGGCAGCTCATGAGATTATTTTTGTGGGTTTTTAAACATGAGCTGGATAACCTTAAACGTCACGGTGTACGTGTACGTGTACTTGGCAACAAGTTGCGTATTGGCAAAGCACTGTTAAAAGCAATCCACACGGCTGAGCGGGAAACCCAAAACAGCAGACGTGGTACATTATTGTTCTGCCTAGACTATGGTGGCCAACAGGAGATTGTTGATGCTATGAAACAGATTATAGCCGAAGGTGGGAATTCGACAGACATTACCGCAGAGCGTATTTCAGAACAACTCTACGATAATGGTGTGCCACCGGTAGATCTTATAATCCGCACAAGTGGTGAGCAGCGTTTGAGTAACTTTATGCTGTGGAACGCAGCCTACAGTGAGCTGATGTTTACGCCGACTAAATGGCCGGATTTTAGCGTGGAGGAATTCAATAGCATGCTCGATACGTATGCTCAGCGACACCGCAGGTTCGGGCAGTAAGATAGTGCTTGTATGCTCTAATTTATTAATTTTTAGCAATGCATTAAACTTAAATAAGCTAATTGTCTGCACTGTAAAAACCGTAATGTTGAAAATTCTTTTTCTGGTACGTTAGTGAACATATATAATCAGTAGTGCGTATGGGGACTTTTTTACTAATACTCGGCATCATACTATTCATTGGCTTGGTTGTGCTACACGAGCTGGGACATTTCTGGGCTGCCCGTCGAGGTGGTGTAGAAGTAGAAGAGTTCGGTATCTTTTTCCCTCCGCGACTTTGGCGTAAGCGTACAAAGAGTGGCTACGATTTTACCGTGAACTTATTGCCTCTAGGCGGCTTTGTAAAGCTAAAAGGCGAGCACGATAGTGATACCGAAAAGGGTAGCTATGGCGCGGCAAATACCAGCACTAAAGTGAAAATTATGCTCGCCGGTGTTGTTATGAATCTAGTGGCCGCTCTTGGGCTATTCACATTACTTGCTCTTGTTGGTATGCCGCACGTTACAGGCAATCAGTTTGTTGTTGCAAGTGACGCACACTATTTACACCGTGCCGTTTATACGTCTACAGTCGTTAAAGTTGAAAAGGGTTCGCCGGCAGCCGAAGCGGGTTTAAAGAAGGGTGATGCTATCACGGCTATTGGCCCAGTAGGTAAACTGCAGAAACTGACACTTTCAAATGGTCTTCCCGCCGCAACTAAGCGTTTCGATGGCCAAAAAGTCGTAGTGCGGTTTACGCATGATGGAGGCCTCGTACAGCAAAAAACAGTTATGCTGCGATCTAACGCTGCGATAGCTGCTGCGGCAAGGCATGGTAAGAAAATCGGCCGGCTTGGAGTGGAAGTAGACCCAAGCCAAAATGGCGTAACGGTCGTACGAAGCACATGGTCAGCGCCAATAGTTGCTGTTGGCACCGCGACGCAGTTAACAGTGTTGACATTTCAGGGACTAGGCAGGGCATTGGCCGGTGTAGGGGGTATTGTTGCGGGTGCAGTTACGCACAATACAGTAGCCCGACAGCAAGCCCAGACGCAAGCCTCCAGTCAAGTATCGGGACCAATCGGGATATTCTTCGTGTTTAAATATGGTGCCGCACTTGGTCTTAGGTTTATCCTAATGATTGTCGCGGTTATATCGCTAACGTTAGCAATTATGAATGTACTACCTATACCTGCTTTGGATGGTGGTAGAGTGTTTATAACGCTTGCATCTCGTGTGCTTAAGAAGCCTATTTCGCAGCATGTCGAAGAAGTGATTTATGGTACCGGTTTCGCAGTACTTATGTTGCTCATAATTGTAATATCTATTGTCGATGTCAAGCGATTCTTCTAAAAGTAAGACGAATGGTGAAGAACAGCGACTAAATCGTGTTACAGATAGCTTGCGTGATGATGCGTACTCGAAGTTTGGCGCGTCCAAAGTGCCTTGGAGCCCGTTCTGGGCAATCTTGTATGCAATAGTGTCGTTTGGACTGATCACGCAGCTGATTGTACCAGTTGCGCTGTATGGCCTATTGTTGATTGGAGGGCGTACCAGTATCCAGGCAACCGCCCTAGTTGAGAACAGCATACCAGTACAGTTTGTCTATGTACTATGCGCCGAGGCGCTGACCTTCGGTGCGGTGTGGTGGTTCGTACGCCGTCACGGTGGGCGTCTACGGGTGATTGGCTGGCGGCGGATTCGTTGGACCGACCCTGCAGTGACACTAATTGCGTATGCAGTATACTTTATATCCGTTGCTATTCTGTTTGCGGTAGTGAAACATGTTGTTCCGTCGTTTAATACGCAGCAGAAACAGCAGCTTGGGTTTAATCATGTGAGCAGCGCAGGCAACTTAATACTGACGTTTTTGAGCTTGGTGATATTACCTCCGATTGTCGAGGAGACAGTCTTCCGAGGCTTGATCTTTACGAGCTTGCGTAAAAGGGTACACCTAATAGGCGCCGCATTGATCACGAGCTTACTATTTGCAATCGCCCACTTGGAGTTTGGCACCAACAAGCCATTGTTATGGGCGGCAGGCCTAGATACGTTTACGCTTAGTTTAGTGTTGTGCTATATACGCGAAAAAACTGATAGCTTATGGCCAGGCATATTGCTGCACGCACTTAAAAATGCTGTGGCATTTATCAGCTTGTATATGCTGCACCTGTAGCGTGTTTTTGCACTTAAGATCAACCCTAATGGCACTAAGCAGAATCGTCGCTTACAGAATATTCAGTACTCGAAAGCAATTCTCATGAGAAGGTATAGGGCCTCATATTCTAGGGCTGACTTAATTGATGAGGCCGGAAATAAGTGGCTATTTATGGTACAATACAGGTACATGAGCATAATTGCTAGCATTTTCTCTCGTATAATGCCGCCTCGGCGGTAATGCTTCTTTTTCTGATACAACTGCATAAATTCTAAAGAGGAAACGGACCATGCGATCATCGCAACTATTTACCAAAACCCGAAAAACTATACCTGCAGATGAAACTGCACGCAATGCTCAGTTGCTTATTAAGGCTGGGTATGTACATAAGATGATGGCGGGAGTATACGCGTATATGCCACTCGGTAAGCGTGTACTCGACAATATCGCAGCTATCATACGCGATGAGATGAACGCTATTGGTGGCCAAGAGGTGCAGATGACTGCCTTGCAGCCAAAGGAATTATGGGAAAAGACTGACCGTTGGGACGATAAAAAGGTTGATAATTGGTTTAAGACGCGACTCGCTAATGGTGTCGAATTAGGAGTAGGCCTATCGCACGAAGAGCCGGTCGTTGACTCTCTACGGCCGTTCGTTGACTCTTATAGGGACTTGCCGTTATATGTATACCAAATACAGCCTAAATTCCGTAACGAATTGCGTGCAAAAAGTGGGTTATTGCGTGGTCGTGAATTTATCATGAAAGATATGTACTCGTTTGCACGTACACAAGAGCAACACATGGAACTATATGAAAGGGTTGCTGCTGCTTACTTGCGTGTTTTTGAGCGATTGGGCATAGGGGAAAGTACGTATCGGACGTATGCAGATGGTGGCTATTTTACAGAGAAGTTCAGTGACGAGTTTCAGACCGTCAGCCCAATTGGTGAGGATACCATTTACGTGGATGAGAATAAGCGGATTGCCATAAATAAGGAGATATATACTGATGAAACGCTTGCTAAACTAGGAATCTCCAAAGGGGATCTGGTCGAGAAGCGTAGTGTTGAGGTGGGCAATATTTTTCCTCTTGAAAGCAAGTATTCGGACGCGCTTGATCTATACTATACCGACGAAACGGGTGAACAGCAGTCAATTATTATGGGATGTTATGGTATCGGAGTTAGCCGCCTAGTCGGGATGATCGCTGAGCATTTTGCCGATGAGCATGGGTTGGTATGGCCAGAAAATATCGCACCGTTTAGAGTGTATCTTATCCGTCTGGAGTCAAATGAGCAGATAATACGTACTGCAGATGCGCTGTACGAGAATTTACAGTCGGCTGGCATAGAAGTGTTGTACGATGATCGTGATGCCAGGCCTGGCGAGAAATTTGCAGATGCTGATTTGCTCGGTATCCCACACCGAGTGGTCGTCAGTGCCAAGACAGTAGAACAGGGAGTTTTTGAGCATAAGCTGCGCACAGAGTCAGCAAAATCTATGCGTAATATGGAAAGTCTGAAAAACGTCTTGACCACCGGAGCCTAAGGCGTTACTATATGGTTCCCAGAAGGGATCTATACTGCTGAAGAGGCCCTATTCTGGACGATTCAATAAGGAGATATATCATGAAGAAACTGTTTTACCTGACGCAGGCAGGTATAGACGAGCTAAATGCTGAGCTGGAGTCGTTACGTGCCAAGCGTATCGAGACTGCAGAAGCTATTAAAGTTGCTCGGGAATTGGGCGACTTGGCGGAAAATGCGGAGTACCAATCAGCGCGCCAGGAGCAAGAGCGGACTGATAGTCGCATTGACGAAATTGAGCATATACTTGCTAATGTAGAAGTGATAAAATCTAACGGCGCCAAGCTAGTTGGGTTAGGTTCTACTGTGACGTTGAAAGGGAGCAAGCGCGATATGGTACTCCAGGTAGTCGGCACTATAGAGGCTGATCCACTGGCACAGAAAATCTCCGATGAGTCACCGATCGGCAGGGCGTTGTTAGGCAAGAAAGAAGGTGATGACGTTGAAATTAAGACTCCAGTTGAAACGCACACTTACAAAATCGCTGCTATCGCCTAGTGATCTCTTACTGTAGAGCTTGTATTGATAGTCCGCAGTAGTACGTATTAGTTATTATTATGAAACGACCCTCAGGGTCGTTTTTATCTATGGAGCATGAGAGGGTGCTGTACTTCTCGACTGCCAACAGATATAATCAAGGTCAATATGGCGACACTAAAAGATTATCGTGACGAACGACTACGTAAGCTTGCTGATCTAAAAAAAATAGGCATCAACCCGTACCCGGCAAAAGCGAATCGGACACATAAGCTCGGAGAAATCATAACTAATTTTGAAGCGCTACAAGGCGAAGAAGCTAGCGTCGTAGGGCGAGTCCAGAATATCAGGCGTTTTGGCAAGATCGCTTTTGTAGTTATTAGAGATGATAGTGGCGAACTACAACTTTTTATGCGCAGTGGTGTAGTTACGCCAACCGATCCAGGTCAGAACCGAATTGGATTGGATCACTTGTCATTGCTTGATACAGGTGACTTTGTGGAAGCGAAGGGACTAATTATTAAAACTCAGACAGGAGAGTTGTCAGTAGAGGTACACGAGCTGCGTTTACTGTCTAAGTCTCTGCGCCCTATGCCGAATAGGCAGGACGGTTTTACGAACAAAGAAGAACGCATGCGCCGTCGATATGTTGATATGAACGTGAACCCTGAAGTGCGTCAGCGTTTTGTTCGTCGTAGCCGTTTTTGGCAGGCAACGCGAGATTTTTTGAATCAACGTGGCTTCACCGAAGTTAATGTGCCGGTGCTAGAGCACACTACCGGTGGTGCGGATGCTAACCCATTTATAACGCATATGGATGCACTTAACCAAGATTTTTATTTACGCATTTCTCATGAGTTACCACTTAAACGATTACTTGGTGCTGGATTTGAAAAAGTGTATGACATTGGCCCACGTTTTCGCAATGAGAACTATAGTGATGAGCATTTACCAGAGCATGTAGCTATGGAGTGGTATTGGGCGTATGCCGATTGGCAGGATGGGATAACATTTCAAGAAGAGCTTTTCAAGTACATTCTAGAGCAAACGTTTGGTACATTGCAGTTTAGGCTAGGGAAGTTCAATGTGGACTTGAGCAAGGATTGGGACCGTTGGGATTATGCGGAGACTATACAAAAACGGTATGGTATCAACCCTTTTAGTTGCACGCTTAGTGAAGTAAAAAAAGCGCTCGTTGACAATCAGCTCGAAGTAGAGCGGTCAGAAAATTTAGCACGCGGTATTGATAAACTATGGAAGCACATACGTAAAGACGTAGTTGGTCCGGTGTGGCTTATTAACACACCAGCGTTTATTAGTCCACTCTCTAAAACCAATCCAGATCGTCCAGAAACTACGCAGCGCGCACAAGCCGTAATTGCTGGCTCTGAGCTGTGCAATCTCTTTAGCGAGCTGAATGATCCCATAGATCAACTGAATCGTTTTATTGAGCAACAGAAGATGCGTGATGCTGGGGATGATGAGGCGATGATGTTGGATATTGACTTCATAGAAATGCTTGAATATGGTATGCCACCAGCTTGTGGCCTCGGATTTAGTGAGCGTGTATTCTGGGTTTTTGAAGGTGTGACCGCCCGTGAGGGCGTTCCGTTCCCTCAGCTTCGCACAGAATTAGATGAAACGACACGAGCGTTATACCCTGACGCAGGGCTTAACGGGTAGCTGCATGTAAGTCATACGGCCTCCCCTAAGGGCCTGTGGTAGTGTTTTGCAGGACTGGGGACAGGACGTGTTTCGTAGCTATTGATGAATAGTCTATCAACGTGACGCAATAGAAAGCTGTATTATAATACAATCGTGGATATATCTGATGAACTATTTCAGGAGCTAATAGACCAGGCGTTTGATAGCCTGCCAAGTATACATCGTGATCGTGTGCAAAACGTTGTTATACTGTTCGCAGACGAGCCAACTCTTGAACAACGTCGTGAGTTGGAACTACGTCATGATCAAACACTGTTGGGTCTGTATCAAGGAATACCGCTCAGCCAGCGACAAGGGCGGGGAAGTGTATGCCCAGATTGCATCACTTTGTTTAAAATACCGCTCTTGAGCCAAGCGCACGATATACCAAGTCTTCGTGAAGCTATTCGCCATACGCTGTGGCATGAGATTGCGCATTACTATGGGCTTAATCATGAGCAGATACATGAGCTAGAGTAGAGAATGAGAAAGTATTGTCTGCATGCGATAATACATATCGTGCTCGTTCTTAAGAAGCGTAGTATAAACGTTGCTAAAAAGCCCCTATGAAGACGTTGTAGCTTTGGGAAAAGAACCCCGCGTGCACACTATTAGCAGTAACTAGAAGACGGAGAACATATGCAAAATACAATAACTATCGCCGTAGTAGTCGGTACGACCCGTGTACGGCGTGAGTCTATAAAGCCTGCGCGGTATATAGCTGATTTTGCGCGTAATCTCCCGGGCGTAGCAGTCATATTTGTCGATCCAATGGATTTTAACTTTCCGGGAGATGGCAATGATCCAGAAGGTAAGGATTCGAGGTACACAGAGATAGTCAGAAAGGCGGATGCGTTTTTCATTGTAACCCCTGAATACAACCATAGCTTTCCAGGTTCACTCAAGCGAATGCTGGATAGTGAGCTAGAGCTGTACAACCATAAGCCTGTGGCATTTGCAGGTACAAGTAGTGGCAATTGGGGTGGCGTGCGTGCCGTTGAGAGCCTATTAACAGCAGTGCGGGAGACCGGTCTGGTAGCTATTAGCTGGGACGTATATTTTCCACGCGTACAAGAGATATTCCATGCAGACGGTAGTGTCAAAGATGAATTCCGTGAACATTACGAGCATAGCTTGAGTAAACTTTTTGACGAATTACTACTGCTCGCCCGGCTTTTTAAAACCATACGGTAATGTTGATCGACCATTTGTCTTGGGTATAAACATAGACTTATGCTTTGTGATGTATAGGTCACGTATTTGAAAAAGGATGTACAGCCCAAGAAGTGAAATGATTCCGGCGCCCAAAAAATGAAGTACACGGCCACTGCCCGTAAATAGGCTTGCCATGGAGTAGATTACGTTAAGGGTGACACCATAATATACATATCTCCAGCCTTTCTTTTTGTTGCTCCACAGCCCCGGATATGCTAATAGGTACAGAATCCCCTCTATTGTAACTGCCGTTAATGCTACCCAAAACCATACTGTAAATCGTGAGACACTAAGATTGCCACACCCGCTAACACTGTAGGCGTTGCATGCGCCCAAAAATTTGTCGGAGTGTGCCCAGTGCCATAATGCCGTAGCGCCTAAGAATGATATTATAGCAGCGACTAGACTAATGAGGGGCATCCATGCAACCCATGCTTTTCTAATATATCGAGGTAAACGTGGTGCATTACGAACGAAAAGTTCGTCTAATTTACATTCGAGTGTGCCTATTTTCCGTCCCATATGATCAGCCTCCTCATTGTGCGCCTTAGGAACCAATGTAGCGTTCTGGGCGTACTGGCCGCAGTAGGGTTTTTGATAGTTTATCTTTTGTTATGCGCTAGGGCATTCTCATATACCCAAATGTGGCAATCAATCTCTAAAGGATTATTGTAAACATACAATTGCACATGACGCTCTGAGTTTAGAGTGAAGTGGGTTGTGCCTGGACCCATACCAGATTGAACAATTGGCGCTGTATTTTGGCGATACCCTCATTGTATATCTCGATGCCAAAGACGTTGTCAGCTTTCCAGGTGTAGTAGGAGACTACGTTATCCCATATGGTCATATTGCTGGTTATGCTGAAGGTTTCGGGATCTATTATGCGAGATTCATAATTTGCAACGAGCTTCTGTGTTACGTTATTTCGCTTGAGCCAGTGCTCAATTATCTCCTGAAAGTGAGGGGATTTTATTATGCGGAAGCGTAGGTTTTTTTGATTAGCGTTTTCTGTCCAACTTATTGTGAAAGATTTGCCGAGCGTACTGTTAAGGGGCTGATCCATAAATAATAGTAGCTCAGTTTTGGCATTGAGCTGGTTCCAACACATTTGGTGCAATCCGTTGTTGCCGTAGTATAACTGTACGCGGGTCGTAGGGTCGCTTAGTGAGTTGCGAGCTATGAGCTGCTCAATAAGACCTAGCTCATCGTATAGGGTTTTAACTTCCTGCTCCTTCTGTTTGATTAAAATGTGCAGGTTAGTAATAGGGGCGGCTTTGACGATACCGCGCTTGTGATGATTCTCAACCTCAATCAGATTACTAGCAAGTAGCTTGTCGATGAGCCGGTAAATACGCGTGCGCTCTATTCTAGATGTACGCGAAAGCTCGGATATGATTTGTGGGCCGTGCAAGTGTAACGCAAGGTATATGTCAGCAATCTCAGGCTCCAAGCCTAATTTGGCAAAATACTGGCGGATTACATCAGGGTCAATTAGCATGAGCAGTATTATACACGCTAGTAACGGGAATAATTATGAACTGTGTAATTTTTGCACAATAATTATTAATACTTTTCCACACAGAACGCACAGGGTAAAATGTTTTTGTGCTGTACAATGCACAGTTTGGTAGAACTAAGAGTAATGCTCAACTGCAAAGCTTTAACGTAAGATTGCTACCGCCAATAGTGCGGGCAAAGTAGCTGTCATGAGAAACGTAGAGTAGGGCGCCATAGTAGTTTTTGAGGGCGTTTTCCAGCTCTTCAATACTTGGCAAGTCCAAATGGTTGGTTGGTTCATCTAGGATGAGTACGTTGGGATCGACCGCGAGCATCTTTATAATTTGCAGGCGCGCTTTCTGTCCGCCGCTTAGATTTGCTACCAGTACCTTACCATCCTCGTGTGGGTCAAACAGGTAATCTCCCATAGTGCGCATGATAATCTCAGGCGTACTCGCTAGGCCGAGTTCGCTGTAGATGTGTTCTATGGCGTTCGCTAATGGCATGTGCAAAAGTTCCACTTTAGCTTCCTGTTCGTATACGCTAAGGCGGATTCCTCTGTCAACGGAAATATCACCGCTATACCGAGTCACTACATCCATTCCGTTTGCCACATTGACGATTGCGCTGACCAAAGTGGTTTTCCCGGCGCCGTTACGCCCCATTAGACGTAGTCGGTCACCGTGACGCAGAGAAAAATCTACTGGCGCAAACAGTGGATCTTTTCCGTATGCTAGTTGTAGGCCCTCAACTCGCACGAGTTCGCGCTGTCGCTCTCCCCGTGAGGTTTTATGGAGGCGTATATTGCGAGTTTTAAACTTGTCATAGTTGTCGCTGGTTTTTTTGTCCAGATCGGCAGCAGAATTACGATCAATCCAGAAATTTGGTTCATGCATGTTTGCTGTAATTTCATCATGCTGTTTTTGAAGCCGCCGCTCTATAACGACAAACGGGTTCTTCTGATCAGCAGTACCGCTCCATGTTGGTTTTTTAGCGCGGGCTTGCATGATTTTTTTGTGCAGGTTAACAAGAGTCTGCTGAGCGACGGCATAGTCGTGCATTTGGACGGCTGCAGCTTGAACGTTCTGATCCAGGTATGCATGGTAGTTACCCTTAAAGGTGTGAGTGCTACCATTTTTAATTTCGATTATGCAATCTACTTGCTCAAGTACATCGCGGTCGTGGCTAATAACTAGTACTGCTTGTTGTACATCCTTGAGCCAATCCAGGAACGCGGCTTTAGCTACATAGTCCATATGGTTGGTTGGCTCGTCTATAAGTGCTAAGTCGGCATTTGAATGTTCTACTATGATAAGCTCTACGAAACGCTTCTGTCCACCGCTCAAAGAGCTAACTGGCATCGTAGCCTTGTCGTATAGCTGATAGTCTTCTAAAGACTGTAGTATACGATCTTCGATAATATAGTAATCTAGCGCGCTAAATCGTTCTAGCGCATCGGTGTATGCAGTGATCTTACGTATGCTATCTCCCATGTGTTCAGGATAGGTATCTATGATGTGTTTTAGATTTGTGTATTCCGGCAAGCGATCTAAAATGTATGCCATGACTGACGTATCACTAACGTCAGTATGTTCTTGAGAGGTAGCGATAATACGAGTACCCGGCTGTATCGTAATAGAGCCTGCGTAGTCTGTGTCGGTACCGGAGAGCATACGAAATAGTGAAGTTTTGCCTACGCCATTACGACCGATTATAGCAACCTTGTTGCCTCTCTCTATGTGCAACTTGAGCCCTGAGAACAGGTGTTTTGTGCCGATCGATTTTTCTTCGATATTTGCAGTGAGTAGCATTTTTGCAAGCTTGCCCTAGTTAGTTGATGATTTGAAGTGGAAGTAAGCCAAGTTAAAGGCTAGTTCCGATGTAAATAATCTTCACTCCTACCTGGAGGATGTACAGTACGCGACGCGATTTGTTATTAGTATAACAGGGGAAGAAGGCATATAGGTATAGCGCGGTCGTAGGAATGCATCTGGCTTACCATGTTGCAGCAGTTACGACTCAATAACTGTAGCCACAGTTATGATATAGTTTTACTATATGACACAGAGGCAGAAGCTTTTGAAATCAGTGCACCGCCAGCGAGCGGTCATTTTTGATTTTGACGGAACTATTGCCGACAGTTGGCCTGCGATTATTCAAGTCGCCGAAGGTGTCATGAAACGCAAAAGACCGTACAATGAAGAAGAAATTACTGCGTTACGTGATATGCCATTACCTGAGCTCATGAAGGTTCTCGGCGTGCCCAAGTGGAAGTTGCCGATTTTATTGTACCGAGGGCGGCGTATGCTACGTGCTCGCATGCATGGCATACCACTGCACGAAGGTATGGCGACAACACTGGAGCAGCTGCATGCTAAAGGTGTCCCACTCTATGTTCTAAGCAGTAACAGTACTGAAAATGTGCAAAAATACTTGCAATGGCACAAACTGACGCATTGTTTTAGCGGAGTATACGGGGGGGCAAGCCTGTTCGGCAAAGCATCACGTTTATTGAAGCTCATTGATGAGACAGGTACTAGTGTGACCGACAGCTGGTATGTGGGCGACGAAATGCGTGACGTTACGGCGGCTCGTGCTGTAGGGTTACGTGTAGCATCAGTTACCTGGGGGTATAATACGCGAGCTGCGTTGCTCTCCAAGGAGCCAGATGTAGTTGTCGATGATGCAGCCGCACTCTTTAAGGAGCTAGGAGTGGTATGGAAGAAGTAAGTATTCAAAAAGTGGTGTATGGAGGGCAGGGCTTAGCTGAATTACGTGATGGGCGTAAAGTTTTTGTCTGGAATGCGCTGCCGGGCGAAACTGTGCGCGTACGAATAGTGAAAAAGAAACGCAGTTATGCGGAGGCAATTGCCGAAGAGGTACTGGTAGCATCGCCTGAACGTGAACACCCGCGGGAAGCTGCTTATTTGGCAACTAGTCCATGGCAGATTATGACGTGTGATGCCGAAAATAGATACAAGACTGCCATTGTGGATGAGCTGTTTACGCGCGAAAAAGTTTCTCTCCCGCCAGCCATTCGTAGCCAATCCATAAGAGGTGCTATGGCCACAGCCAATGATGCGTCACACCGCCCTAGTGCTATACATGACGAACGTGAGTGGCGCTATCGTAACAAAATGGAGTATAGCTTTTGGGGCGATGATAGTGGCTTACATCTAGCTCTGCATAAGCGTGGCAGTCACACTAAACAGGTGGTTCATGGGAGCGAACTAGCAATGGTAGCTCTTGATGAGGGCGCCCAATCTGTGTTGCATGAACTCAGAAAAATGGATATTCGTGCCGCTAGTTTGAAGACAATTATTGTTCGCTGTTCGCAAAATGGTGATGTAGTAGTATCGCTGTATACAAAATTGGAAGAATTTCCAAAGATATTGCAACCAAAGAATGTTAAAGGCGTACGTGTGTACCATAGCAATCCAAAGAGTCCGGCGAGTGTACCAACTAGACTACTGTACGAACTGGGTGACGCTACGCTCACCGACAAACTGCTGGGTAAAGTTTTTCATTATGATGTCGAAAGTTTTTTTCAAGTGAATCTGCCCATGTATGAGAAGGTCCTAGCTAGGATAAAAGAATACACTGAGGGTTGGGGCAACATGGTTAGTCTAACGGATATGTATGCCGGAGTGGGAAGTATTGGGCTGAGCGTAGCGCGACAGTCGGCACAGCTTATAGAACTCGATTCTGCTACGGCTGCTATGGCGCGCGTTAATGCATCTGAATCCGCGCTCGACGTAGAAGTGGTAGAGGCATCAAGCGAAAATGCACTGAGTTATATAGTAGGTGGTCAGCCAGTTGTTTTTGACCCGCCGCGAGCCGGTTTGCACACCAAAGTTGTAACACGATGTCTGGAGGTGTTGCCGCCATACATTGTATATCTTAGCTGTAACCCAGCAACGCAAGCGCGTGATGTTGCGTTGCTGCAGCAAAAGTATGACGTGGTATTTATTGAGACCTACAATTTTTTCCCGCGTACTCCGCATATTGAGACACTTGTAATACTCCGAATAAAACCGTAGTTTCATTTTTGGTATGCACATTGAAATGTTAAAATCCTACCATGAATTACTACAGGCAGCGATCACTGCCGTATACGCCCGGCCAAACAGCTCCATTTAAGATAAGCCGCAGTAAAATTGAGCTATATATGCAGTGTGCTCGTTGTTTTTGGTTGGACGTGCGCCTAAAAATTACCCGACCGAGCTCGCCGCCGTTTAATATCAATAAAACTATTGATGAGCTGCTAAAGAAGGAATTTGATGCATACCGTGCTACCGGTACGCCGCATCCAATCATGACCGCCAACAAACTAACTGGTATAGTACCGTTTAAGCACAAAGACCTAGATGATTGGCGTGAAAATTTTACCGGTGTTACGTTCGCACATGATCTGACTAACTTACATGTGTTTGGGGCGGTAGATGATGTGTGGGTAAACGGTGCCGGTGAGCTAATTGTGGTTGATTATAAAGCTACAAGTAAGGACAGGGCTGTTAGCATCGATAGTGCATGGCAGATTAGCTATAAGCGACAAGTGGAAGTTTATCAGTGGCTTCTCAGGCAAAATGGCTTCAAGGTAAGCGGTACTAGTTACTTCGTGTATACTAATGCTCGAATGGATGTGGATGAGTTTGGTGACAAATTGGAGTTTAATACCAAACTCATACCATATGTTGGCAACGACGAGTGGGTAGAGCCGACTTTGTACGAAATGAAGGCTGTTATGGATGGTAATATCCCTTCCGTTGGCGAAAGTATAATGGGCGGTATGTGCGAGCATTGTGCGTACGCGCGTCAACGCACCGAGCTAACCTTACAATACGTGCGAGATGCTCAGACCAAGAAGAAATTAGTAAAAGAGAAACTTTCCAATGCCCAAACTTAGCACAGAGCCTATTTTTATTGGCTGTGAGCTAATCGTGCGTAAGGGTAACGATATTTTGTTTGGTTTACGCAAAAATTGTTACGGGGAGGGCAGTTGGGGGGTTGCCTGGTGGACACTTGGAATTCGGAGAGAGAATAGTCGATGCTGTGTGTCGAGAGGCGCATGAAGAACTTGGCGCGATCATTAACTCTAAGGACTTGCGGCTCATCAGTATAGTTGACGATCTGCAGCCAGCCGAAGAGATGCATCAGGTACATATCAGCTTTGAGGTGGTAGAGCCAACATGGGTACCGCGCGTGATGGAGCCGGAGCGTTGTGAGGTGTGGCAATATTTTCCGTTGAGTTCATTGCCGGCCAAGTTATTTATGCCACATCGTGGCATCATCGAGAACTATTTGAATTCTCGGGTGTATGCCGGAACTCAGTAGCTGAATAACAATGCGATGAAGTCCACTTTTACTCAACACGTTGATGTTGTTTTATATCTGTGGTTGTGAGCTATCTAGCCTCCCAGCAGTGTTGATTCACTGACGTTTGCTCCTAAGGCTTGCATATACCAGTGCGTGCTGTGCGGTGGTTTGATGGTGTCTATGCGGATGTAGAAAGGGATTTTGAGCTTGTCGTAGCGATAGATGATCATGACATGCTGG
>JAJZCD010000053.1 GCA_021851735.1 bacterium
TTAAACAGCAGGCCGAGGCAAAGCCTCGGCTACCATACGCCATACGAGAAATTTAACGAGCTACTCGCAGAGAAAGGAGAAGCTGTACCGAAAGAGCTTATGTTGCAGTAAGTATTTGAGAGTGGCCTTGTTCAGGCGCCATTAGCTTGACAAAAGCGGTTTTCGGCGAGCACCATCGCCATCAATAATCCGTCGTAGAGTAGCAAATATACCCATACGTGGCAACACTTTTCATCCAATCCTCAAGTCATTATCTATGCCAGTGGGAGCTTAACCGTAAAGGTACTGCCCTCATTGAGCTTACTCTGCACAGATATACTGCCTTGATGGTTCGTCACTATCCGGTTCGCAATAGCAAGCCCAAGCCCATACCCGCCATATTCCTTGCGTGTTCGCGCGCTATCAGCACGATAGAACCGCTCAAAAATATGTGGCACATCCGCCTGGCTCATACCCACGCCTTCATCACGTACCGTGATCCATGCATGGTTGTCCCGCTTACACGCCGCCAGGTATATCCTACCGTTCTTGTGACTGTACTTCACGGCATTATCAAGCAGGATTACAAGTAGCCGTACGAGGCTCTTGTGGTCGCCAAGTACCGTCAGGTTCTCCGTAGTATCTGTCACCGCAATCCCTTTTTCAGTCGCCTGGTGCACGACCTGAGTCATCGCTTCACTGGTTATGTCTTGTAACGTTACCGGCTTGGCGCCGACCAACGCCCTGCCTTGATGTGTCAGGCTCAATAACCCGTCGGACAGTTCTTTTAAGCGTTTGACATCCTCGGTATCCTGAGCGATCACCTCTTTAGCTTCCTGCAGTGTCAGGTTGGGATTACGAAGCGCAACCTCGTTACTGGTCTGTATAGCAGTCAACGGCGTTCGCAGCTCATGCGAAGCGTCACTCACAAACTGCACCTGTGCCTCCATATTGTCTTCAATAGGCTGTAGCGTTCGACGGGCAAGTATATAGCTCAAAACGCTACCCAAACAAAGTGTCCCAATATTAAGTAGTACGAGTCTTTGCAGAAGCACCGCGCGACCCTCACTGATGCGCTGCTGCAGGTACTGAGTCACTTCAGGCGAGAACTCCCTGGGGCCTATCTGACCAAACTGGTAGAAACGCGTAATTTGGTTAAACGAGTGAGGCATGATCTGCCGTCCCAGCTGATGGTAAGATGTCGCATAGAACACGACGCTAAAACCAATACTCATCAGCATAATAATAGCGAGATATGTACCCGCTAGACGCGCGGTTGTCGTGGCTAAAAAATCCTTGATACTAGCAGCGTTCATTGTATCCCTATTTTATAGCCAAAACCACGAACCGTCTGGATTAATTCCCGCTCTTCGAACGGCTTATCTATCTTGGCGCGCAGGTACGCAATAAAGACTTCGACCGTATTAGGCAAGATATTGGCATCGAAATCCCATACATGGGTTATGATATTATTCTTACTCAGCACATTTCCTTGATTACGCATAAGGTACTCCAGGAGCGCATATTCCTTCATCGATAGCGATATATGTCTACCAGCTCGGGCGACCTCTTTAGTCTTTGGATTAAGTGTTAGGTCATCAACACACAGTATTTCTCCGACAGTATCATGCGGCCTACGTAGTAGCGCACGTATGCGCGCCAGCAGCACCTCAAATGAGAATGGCTTTGCCAAATAGTCGTCAGCGCCATTATCGAGGCCGGCTACGATATCCCAGCTTTGATCTTTAGCCGTTAACATGAGGATCGGCGTATGTACATTATCGTCGCGCAGCCGTTTACAGACTTCATAGCCGTTCATAGTCGGCAACATAACGTCGAGTAGTATAAGGTCGTACTCATCAACCCGGGCCGCAGCGTACCCGTCTTCACCGTCATATGTGATATCAACCACGTAGGACTCTTGTTCGAGCCCTTCTTTGATGGCACGTGCAATACGATGCTCGTCTTCAACGACTAAAATCTTCATGATCGTCAGTATAGTGCCCTATAACTTAAATTTTCCTTAACCCCGGTCTACCGCGTGGTTGCAATGCTCCGTAGAAGCCAAGCTTGTCACCTAACCAGTTGCAAGGTTACAACCAGCCATTAAAACGTATACCAATACACTACCGCTACATTATTAGCACAGTTTTCTCCCATGCGGATATACGTTTACACACTACTGCTTGGGATACGTAACAGCGATACGTAATCGAGCCCAGGCTGAAACTAGGCGCATTACGCACACGTCACAGAAAGCCGAAATGAACGATCAGTACGTCTTCCTGGCCGCCACGCAACATAGTTAGGTACGTTCTGTTGTCGTGAGCATACTCTCGGCTTGCGGTCTGCAAGCACACATGCAACATTCGTATTACCGTCATAGTACCGGTATTCTGTTTGGTTTGGACGCATGTTCTATCCTCCTTTACCCACCTGCATCGTACAAACCATTAGCATAACGTTTGCTGAAAAGCCGCGTATGCTAGAACCGCCCTACAATCCCAAATCGAATGTACCATATACACTACACCCGCCAATTATCCAGCCTCCCTGCAGCAGCAAAGAGATAAGCCAAGGTCGTTAGCATCCGCCACGCCGGATGTCCTCAGGACCTTTTAAGATTTTAGGGCTATATATAGCGGTATGGGTTTTTCGACAACTACGACAGTAAAGATGCTAGTACTCGGCGGCCTTACCGTTATGGCAGGATACATGGCGGCCAGTGCGACAGCAGTTTTACCACAACAAGCGCCCGTCCGTTACGACAGGTCCGCACGTGGTTTCACCGCATACGCCCAGCCACCTCAGACATCGATCATACCATTTACGCCCCTGCCCTCTGGCACTAATGGCAGCAACGGTAACAACCCCGCGGCAATAAGCAGCACCACTACCAACTGGGCCGGGTACGTATCTGACAGTGGCGCCGCATACACCAGCATCTCTGGTTCGTGGAAAGTACCAAGTGTGAGCGCTAGTAGTGGGCTCCCGGCAGCCAACGCAACCTGGATTGGCATCGGCGGCAACAACAGCAATGATCTCATCCAGGTGGGTACGCAAAACATTGTAAGCAGCGGACAAGTGGCAACCAGCGCCTTTTACGAAGAGCTCCCCAATGTATCCACGACAGTGCCGGGAGTTACCGTACACGCCGGTGACACAATTACCGCGTCCTTACAAAAAACCTCCAGCGGCCAATGGGCTATAACCATTCGTGACGTTACTAACGGAGAATCATACAGTACGACAGTCACCTACAACTCTTCTGAATCCTCTGCCGAATGGATAGAAGAAGCGCCAAGTGTCAATAATAGCATTATCCCACTCGACTCGTTCGGCTCGGTCACGTTTACCGGCGCCACGACCACACAGAATGGCAGCGCGGTTAGCATTGCGAACAGTAGTCCTCAAGCAATCACGATGGATACCGCTACAGGACAGGCCCTGACTACCACGTCGGGGATCAACGGCGGCGGCAGCTTTACCGTTACTAGGACAAACGTTAAGATCGGAA
>JAJZCD010000023.1 GCA_021851735.1 bacterium
AAGCTGATATTACTACCCGCAATAAACTGCTCCGCTTTATGCTACCTGCTAACTCTGTACTTTATGATAAAAAGCTGGCATTACAGCTAATTTATCCCTATAAAGCCATTGCCGAAGGCAACAAAAAAGACCCCGAAGGGTCTAATTCTCAAAATTGGTGCGGGTGACGGGACTCTAACCCGTGGCCTCATCCTTGGCAAGGATGCGCTCTAAACAACTGAGCTACACCCGCATGATTTTACCTGCAATATTATACACATCCTTCCCTGTTATGCCAAGTAGTCCACAGCTGCTACAATAACGGAGTGCGTATTGCGATACAAGGGGAATTTGGCTCATTTCATCATCAAGCAGTCAATACACTCAATCTTGATGCAGATGTAGTACCCAAACTAAATTTTGCAGCTGTCTTCCGGGCAGTCTTAGAGGGTGAAACCGAATTGGGTATGTGCGCTATCGAGAACAGTTTATACGGCTCCATTAACGAGGTGTACCGTCTTCTTGAGAGACATGACGTATGGATAGTCGGCGGTGTACGCTTGCATATCTCACAACAGCTAATTGGGCCTACCCCCGTTAGCCTTGCTGAATTAGCGGCAAGCAACGATGTGCGCATACTTTCGCAGACTCCCGCACTCGCACAAGTAGAGCTATGGCTTGACACCCATTTACCAAATGCTGCCCGAGAAGAAACTCATGACACTGCCGGTAGTGTGCAAACTGTGGTCGCACTAGCTCAACCACACTCATTAGCAGTAGCCGGCGCATTTGCCGCCAAAACCTATGGCGGTACTATTATTGCCGAAGATATCCAGGATGATCCGTACAACTATACCCGTTTTATTCTCTTCCGCCGAGACCATAAGATCGTCCCTGACGCCACACACGGCTCAATGATTATAAAAACCAACCACGAGCATGGTGCCTTAGTACGTGCTCTGGAGATTTTTGCTAATGCAGGGTGCAACCTTACTAAGGTCGACAGTCACCCTACGTCTGGCGATGCACATCATTACGCTTTTTACATTGACTATGAGTTGCCAAAAACCGGTAGCGCCAACATCATATACGAGCTTGAGAAGATAGGCTGCACCGTCAAACCACTCGGTGAATATACACCCGCTCAAGAATCACCTATGTAACGCTCTCCCGTATGCGGGCAGACGTAATAACAAGCGGCTAGCGTATTACATGCTGCTATGTGCTGGAACGCGCCGAGCAACATGTTGGCCACTCACAGGCTTACGATCAAGGATTAGATAGCCTAGCAGTTTTATACGATCGGTTATCAGGAACCAAAGTAGTGCGTAGCCCCACACAAAGGCGACCAGCCACCAACCTAAGGGCGTCATCATTATTCCAAAGCCGGCCAAGATTGTTGCCACAGCCTCTGCGCCTAGAACGGCAAAAAGTAGAATCCGCTTCGGCTTAATCGACCAAAATGGCCCACGTGTCCTGGTAAGGAATATGGTGAGCGAACCCGCAACAGACAGCATGAGATACATCAAAGTTTGTAAGTGTGAGCGGTTCAAGTGCATAAAGTGTACACCTATATAGAACAGGCCAAACGACGCTATCGGGCCTATAAGGCCAAGTATACTGGCAATACCAATAACGCGTTTCATGTTCCACGTCTCGGGTTCAGGGCTGGCCTGCACATTGTCGTATGCGATTGAAAGAATTGAACCATCGTTAAGGAGTGCTAACACAACTATCATGATCGCAGTAACTGGGAAAAAATTAAAAAATAATATAGCGAGCGGCACAGGTGATCCATGTACCGTCACGCAGTACCTTAGCTTTAATTGCGAGCTGTGCCTTCAGTGCATCAATAGCCTTACCGGCAGAATGTTCCTCCCAATACCCTATACATGCATTCGCAAATAATAAGAATGAGATAATACCAAAGTCTGGCCAGTGCTTTAAGACACCAGACAATACTATAGCTATCTCTATCATCCATGGGATAGGACCCCAGAAATATGATAAAAACTTTAGGACTGGATTAACTTTTTTGCTACTAAACTCATTATAGCCGTAGGTAGCCAAACGTTTTTTAGCCTCTGTTTGTGTCATACCGTCTGCAGAGGTATTCAGATGTTTTTGTAATAATGTGAGCGGTAACGATGCTAGGTCTTTGCCGCTATCCGTTTGTCGCGATTGCTTTCCTTGGTCTTTCATGTTTATTTGACCCTTCAGTCCCTCAGTATACACCTTACCAACGGGGGCTTGTAAAACGCTGGCTACTTATACCAATCCAGGCGCTATCTTACTTTGGCCGGCCTTCGCGATCAATTTGCTCACTACAAAACACGAGCGTGCCTATGCAATTTATCAAGAAAAGTTCCAGAAAATATATCCTGGAACTTTTCATGTCTGATGTTACAACTGGTGGCGCCTCCCAGACTCGAACTGGGGACACAAGGCTCTTCAGGCCTCTGCTCTACCAACTGAGCTAAAGCGCCATGGTGGGTAAGAAATCTGCGGACTTTCTCATTCCGACATAGGTGCACAATGAACCGTCAACTCGGGCCGTACCATTCATACAAAGAGCACGCCTGAACTCCGAGGTATTTTACGGGAAAACACCTCTAGATTCAAGAGGTACATATATTCGTTACAAGGCCGAGGTGCCAAACAAATGGCCCACGAAATAGGTTGCAGCCATTGCGGCAGCACCACCGACAACTACACGAAGAATAGCGCGGCTCCGTGAAGCACCTCCAACGGTAGCGCTCATATAGCCAGTAATCGTGAGCGCAATCAGTACCGCTACGAACGTAACCACTATTCTCGTACTGCGTGACGCAGCCAATACCGCTACTAATGGTATAAGAGCCCCACCTACAAATGAGGCCATTGACGCCAAGGCCGCTTGTAATGGATTGTTTAAATCATCTTCGTCAAGTTGCAACTCCGCATCAAGATGGGCCTTGAGGGCATCTTCAGCGCTGAGCTCTTGCGCAACTTGCATAGCGGTTGCCCGGCTAACACCTTTGGCTATATATGCTGCAGCCAGACTTTCCAGCTCATGCGTCGGATCACTACGCAGACGTTGCTTCTCCTTAGCAATATATGCCCGCTCCGTATCACGTTGGCTACTCACGGATACGTACTCGCCTACTGCCATACTAAACGCGCCAGCGACCAAACCGGCTAAACCCGCAATAAATATCGTATGCCGATCACTAATTGCGCCGGCTACGCCTAGAATAATGCTCGAGACAGACACAATGCCATCATTGGCACCCAGCACGGCAGCCCGCAACCAGTTGAGCGTGCTAGTACTTACTCGCCTTGAATCCTTCGTCTGCTCCATTACGTTCTACTGCTCTTCGATAGGAACAATCTCCCAGTTACCACTATATATACGCTTTTTACCAAGCTTGCGATCATAACCTGCGCCTGCCCACTTACCTTCTAGGTAGCGCGTCTTAGGATCGATAGTCAGCTGACCGGTACCACTATACGTCGCACCCTTAAACTCATCATTCGGAGCAGTGTTTTCATACCACGTACCAGTAGCAATGTCATCCTCAATGGTCAACCGCACCACCATATGCGAACCTTCTTCATTCGGCTCGCTTTCAAATACCAGCGTATCTCCCTCTTCACGACTTCGCATATAATATTTGCTAGGCTCATCACCTACAAACCTATTACTAGGGAACCAATACGTACACTGCCATCGGCCCAAAAAATCACTTATCATATCTCTATTGTAGCAAATAACACCCCGCTACTTTCAAAACAAAACGCATATATGTTGGTTTTACAACCAGGTCCGCTGCAGCATAGTTCCTTTTATAGCTCGTACTGTGCACTACCTACGGCTGTTACCACAGCTATATCACACCTTCAGGCAGCCCTTTACTGTCCTTATTCATAAGATACAGGTCATGGACTAATGCTCATTCGCCATGAAGTCTTTTATGGACTTGACGGTATCCATAAACTGCGCAGGAAACACGATAGTGCTGTTTTTCTCAGCAGCAATATCGGTAAGTACCTGCAAATTGCGTAGTTGTAATGCGATAGGGTGGTCTTTAATTATATCGGCCGCTTCGCCTAATTTTGTGGCGCTCATTTGTTCACCTTCAGCGGCAATAATTTTTGCTCGTTTTTCACGCTCCGCTTCGGCCTGCTTAGCCATAGCACGCTGCATAGTATCAGGCAATTGAATATCCTTAAGTTCTACGCTGCTTACATACACTCCCCACCGAGCAGTGGCATCATCTAGAATCTGTTTTACAGATTCGTTGATCTTAGCTGTTTTGCCAAGTACGTCGTCGAGTGAGCTCTGGCCAACAATATTACGCACTGTCGTCTGGGCAATTTGATAAATCGCAGCCACTACATTCTGGATCTCCACTACTGCTTTTACTGGATCAGTTACTTGGTAGTACGCCACCGCCGCCACGTCTATTGACACATTATCTTTGGTAATAATTTTTTGGCTGTCAACAGGCAGCGTCACAATCTGCATATTAACTTTACGCATACGGTCAATAATCGGTATGATCAGCCGTAAACCTGGCCGCTTTATATTTCCTTGTACCCTTCCCAGACGGAATACCACACCCCGTTCATACTGATTGATAACCCGGACACCGTTAGCAACAATGATTACAATGATAAGCAACAGTACAATGGCAAGTACGCCCATACATCTCCCCTTATTACGCTGGTTATTGTACGCCCTGGACGTCTCCCGGGGAAGTATCAAATGAAGCCTACGAAAAAGAGCCTGCATATGCGCAGACTCATTCTCGCTGGTGGGTGATATAGGACTCGAACCTATGACCTCAGCAATGTGAATGCTGCGCTCTAGCCAGCTGAGCTAATCACCCTTGAACCGCCGACATCCAGCGATTGTGTAAACAACCAGATATCCGGACCTTTTTTGAGCTAAAGCAATTATACCCTTTTTGTTCCCCTTAGAAAATAGAGCGGAATATATGGCGCGACAGGATCACCCTGCTGTAAGATGACTACTCATCATAGCTACTCGATAGATGATACAGCCGACAATAGCGACATTTGTAGACTTTAAGTTTGTTCCCATAGCGATGTTCGCTCACGATTGCCGTAGCACGTGCAGCCTTCGGTGTGTCAAACGTCAGTTTATCGACACACGGTAATGCATTTTCTTCTGCACCGCTCACTACGATTCACGATCGATAAACTGTTGGCAGAAACGCTCAAAGATAGCATTCGTCCACCCAAAACCAGTTTGGCTTGGGTATACCCCTTTTTGCGGAGGGCGATCAGGGTTAACTACGTTATATTTTTCTAGGAATACTCCGTGTTGGTTAAACCAATCCAGATTAGTTTTGAGCCATTTCATGGCAATGCGTTTGGCATCCTCGTGATAGCCGTAGCGTAACAATCCCTCGACTACTATGTAATGTAATGGGGCCCAACCATTCGGGAATGCCCACTGCACCGGCATACTGCCTGGAACGTATTGTCCAAGCGGTAGTGCATCAGTCGTCGCAAGTCCACCGCGGTTCTCAAACCGACGCAACGATTTTACTAAATACGCAGCCTCGCTCTCGGTAACCATGCCGGCCCACAACGGGAAAAAAGCTGCCAAGCTGCTAACGCCGCCTCGCTTCTCTTTCACGTAATTGTAGTCATAATACAGACCTCGAGTGCGGTCCCACATAAGTTTATCCATAACTTCCTTGCGGGATTGAGCTGCTTGCTGCCATTGTGCCGCCTCGTCCTGATCATCGAACAAACGAGCGGTGCGTTCAAAATCTACTTCATATTTATACAGTAGTGCATTCAAATCAACCGGTAGGTAGTTGAGCGCATGGCGGCCAAAACGTGGCGTCATGTCCCAACCGCTCTCAGCTTCGGCCAGATCGTGTAGATAGTTGATGTCGTAATAACGGCTCAGGCCTTTGTACACTAGCCGTTCGTTGGGCTTTTTTTGGCCCATCCATACAGTTTTATACTCCTGTTTTGCGACATCTATCGCATCCTTTAGCCATGTCTTGTCGAGCTCATAGGCATTGTAAACGTCATAAATAAACGTGGTCAGAAACGGTGGCTGCGAACGCCCCATCAAAAACGTACGGGATCCATTGGGAATAATCTTAAACCGTCGATACAAACTAAGCAGGTCTTCTAGTATGCCCTGTACTAACTCCGGATTTTGCCGTTCGCCTAGCATACCTTGCACCATGAAAAAGCTGTCCCAGTAGTACAGCTCGTTGTAGTCAAACCCGGCACCCTCCTCATAGCTTGGTACTAGGTACGGCTTTGGGAGCCCTAACAAGCTTTCATCATCTTTAGGATGAAAACGCTCTAAACGATGCCAAAATGCGCGTATGTAGTCGCGTGCCGGTTGTACGTCAGCGGGATTCAGCTCCATCCTATGGCGTGAAATAAGCAGGCGGTTCGCAGTATGTACCATCTGACGCGGTGCCATACTTGCAACTCGCCCAGTAACTTTATTCCTGGCATTTTTTGCTTTTTCTATCATTACAAAACCTTTAGTGCTTTCTTCACGTAACTATTTTAAGGGAGAATCCGGCTAAGGTAAGTGGACTACTTACCGTCACCGAGCTGTTTACGGCGCGGATTATCAAGATCGTAGAGTGCCTGATGCAGCACGCCCATCAACATTTTTGCTTGCTCGCGGCTCATACCTATACGTGAGACAACCAGTGGCTGCCCACTTTGGCCGCCCTGTTGGGCAAAATTCATTACCACACCTTCATGACTACCGATTACCTCTACGGCGTCGCTATACATGATACGCGGGTCAACCATTATCATAAGCGTCTGTTGCTGGCGTCCAGGTTGCTGCGCCGAGTCATGTATCTGCTCTTCTTCGTTTGTAGCCCGGTCATAACCAGCGAGCTGCCATAGTTCGGCAGCCTTGTCATCTTCGACCGCAAAGTGACTAATCAGTAGTAGTAAAATGTCTTCACTGGGTCGTTCTGTACCCGATTCAATGAGTGCGAGCACACGCTCGTCAATTTCGACAGCACCGGACACTTCAGCTACCGATTCACGTTTGCGCTCGCGCAAATGTCGTAGCTGTGATCCGAGCGGCCCGTACGGTAGACGCTTGTTCATATCGTTCATTATATGTATTTTACCGCTGGTGCGACATGGGTGCAAGCGCACCGAAAAGACTTAAAAATAGGCTATACTTACACATACATGGATACACCGCAAAATACGTTGCTCGCACCACACACATCACTAGCAGTTGGCGGTCCGGCAAAGCACCTCTCCATCTGTACTACTACTGATAGTTTAGTAGCTGCGCTCGTCGCCGCACAAGATCGCCAGCTCTGGCTCCTCGGTTACGGTGCAAATTCGCTGGTTTCGGATGACGGCTTACCGGGCACAACCATACTAGTACGTACTACCAACATTAGCCAGGAAGACAATTCCGCTACCATCATTGCCGATGCTGGCGTATGGTGGGACGACTTGGTGCAATTCGCTGTTGCTAGAAACCTGTGGGGGCTAGAGTTTATGAGCGCGATACCCGGTAGCGTCGGCGCGGCTATTATTGGCAACATCGCCGCCTACGGTCAAGCCGTAGCCGACACATTATCCTGGGTTGAAGTATTTGACCGCCAACACAACAATGTCTACCGACTACCAGCCAGTCACATTGAGTTCGGCTACCGTCATAGTAGCTTTCAACAAAAGGATTCCGATCATCTCGTTATCGTGCGAGCTGCATTCACCTTACAGCCATCCCCTACAAAAGACTTGGAATATCAGGCCGCACTAGATGTCGTAGAAGAAAAACAATACGATATAGCGACGCTCAATGGGCGCAGACAAGCAATTCTCGAAACACGACGACGCAGCGGCTCTCTATGGGATTGGCGTCACCCTGATCACTATTTACACACCGCCGGTTCATTTTTCCGAAATCCAGTTGTCAGCGATGAAGCGGTTGAGCAGTTGCTAGCATACGAAGAGCGCGACAGAACCGCTGCAATGATACGCAAGATGAACCAAATACACGGCGGTTCAGGTAAGCGCGTTTCCGCAGCACACGTGTTGCTTGCTGCCGGGTTTCATCGGGGCCAGTCCTGGGGAGCGGTACGCCTCCACCCTGACCATATTCTCAAGCTTGAAAATACCGGCGACGCCAGCGCTCAACAGATATATAATGTAGCAATGGAGATTACCCGAACCGTCAAAGCTAAACTGGGGATCGATATCGTACCAGAAGTTCGTTTCCTAGGGAGATTTAAGGAGAACGCATGAGTGCACCCGCTTTTAAACCACTAGCACAAACACTAGGCTTCGCTCACGGCGACAGCGTTTTCGTAGAGACAACACCTGACTGGTATACTGATTTTGCAGACAAATTGAACATTTCGCTTGAACCCGGCGTTCCCGCTACACATGCCCATATTTTTTGTGAACACGAAGCTGAACTAGCCGATTTTTTGGATAACACTGAGCTCGAAGACGTCGGCACATCACTATGGATCAGCTGGCCTAAGCGTGACAGTGCCATACGAACCGATCTCGGCGAGCAGGAAATTCGTAGCGCAATGCTCCCTCTTGGCTGGGCTGCCGCTAATGATACAGTAGCCATAGACGACACATGGCTAGGTTTGCAGTTTTTGCGCCAGAAGACATAAACTATGCCGCAAGATTTACCACAGAGCCCACAATATACCAGCCATAAACGCATTCGGATTATCCAAATAGTCATTGCTATTGTCTGCACCGTAGCAATCGTCACAGTTAGCATCGTGCTAACCAGACACAATCAAGCAGCGTCGCAGCAGACAAAGACACATAGCACAACGCTTGGTAATGCCTGCGTCGGCCGAGCATTTACGGTAGGTGATTCCGGACAGTGCGTACGAGATGCACAATTGTTAGTGAACTATATGGAGCATAGTGGACTTACTGAATGTCCCTTTCATAACGGGGCTACACTGGTCATAACTGGGGCTTACAGCCAAAAGACGGCAACACAAGTACGCGCGGTCCAGCAGTGGTCAAGCTGTTATGCCAAACAGGAGGGGTTTACCTCTGCCATCAAGCAGTCAGGGCGGATCGATAAGCTTACGTGGCGAGAACTCTGTACGTACAGTTATACCGACCCGCTGCACCGTGGCGCTGCTAATGCCAGTGCCGCAATCGCCGCCGGGAGAAACGCTGGCTGCGCCAATCTATCTGCTTCGTAGCTCCCCCGTTCCAGTAGCGATAACCACGTCAACACCATACGTAAAAAACTATGCATTGCTGGGGTGATACAATACCCATATGAAAAAGACTCCATCAAAAACTCACCGTACTAAACCTAATGGAGACGCGTGGTTTGTTGCCGTACGCGGCAGCTACCTGCCATGCAGTTGGCAGGGATGGTCCACCTACGTACCTTTCGTCGCGTACTTGGTGTTCTCACTTATTGCAAGCTGGCAAGAAACGGGCACAATCGGCAGGACCTTACTACTCGTCGTTCCTAACTGGGTTGCCGCAGTGGCCGTTCTAACCTGGGTTGCCAAGCGCAATAGCTAAGTCCCCCGTTTAGTGCCGATACCGTATACACCTTGGCGGATACCAAGTCCGCTGAGATGTGTGTTCACTCAATGCCGGCACGTACTCAATCGTTATGATCTGTCGCTTGCCAGAGGATACGTAAGTGAGAACTCGCGGACTGCCGTTCGCAGTTCTTCAAGCCGAGCATCATCATCACGGTGGCGTATGGCCTGACGCATCCAATCTGCTATTTCCGCCATGTCATCTTCAACGAGACCACGAGTAGTGATTGCCGGAGTGCCTAATCGGACACCACTTGGCCGATACGGTGGCAGCGGGTCGTTAGCAATAGCATTCTTGTTAAGCGTCAGCCCGATTTTATCAAGGGTCGTCTCAACTACACTACCGTCCAGACCGAAGCTCTGGTACACATCAGCGAGTATTAAGTGATTGCTTGTGCCGCCGGTGACCAATTGAAATCCGCGCTTCTGCATTGCTTCCGCTAACGCAGCGGCATTTTTCACAATCTGTTGGGCGTAGGTTTTGAATTCGGGTCGTAATGCCTCACCAAAAGCAACAGCTTTAGCTGCGATAATGTGTTCGAGCGGTCCACCTTGCATACCCGGGAATACTGCTCGATCAATAAGCGTTGGGATGTTTTCAAGTGTTTTTTCTGGCGCACGCAACGGGTTACCAACCACACCCTTCGAAAGAATGAGCCCCCCTCGTGGACCGCGCAGTGTTTTGTGCGTGGTGGTGGTAATGACATGGAATCCATAGTCAAACGGGTTTTTAGCGACGCCTGCAGCAATCAAGCCAGCAATATGTGCCATATCAGCCATCAGCAAGCAACCGGGAATTTCCCGACCTATAGCTGCAAATTTCGCATAATCTAATTCACGTGGATAGGCACTAAACCCAGCCAAAATGATCTTTGGTTTATGCTTCTTGGCCAAAGCGCGTAACTCGTCGTAATCAATCTCACCCGTCGCTGGATCTTTCATCTTATAGCGTATGAAATTATACGTATGGGCCGCCCGCGTCACTGGTGCTCCGTGCGTAAGATGCCCGCCATGGGATAGCTCCATAGCCAGCACCGTATCTCCAGGATTCAGCCAAGCAAAATACACTGCCTCATTGGCGGGCGCGCCGGCATGTGGTTGAACATTTGCATGGTCCGCCTTGAATAGCTTTTTCGCTCGATCGATAGCAATTTGTTCTACTTGGTCAGTATTCTCCTGGCCGCCATAGTAACGCTTCCCGGGATATCCTTCACTGTATTTATTTGTAAACACGCTACCCATAGCTTTTAGAACACCACGACTGACATAATTCTCACTAGGGATGAGTTCCAACCCCTCACGTTGCCGTGTTTCCTCTGCCGCTATAAGGCGTGCAATTTCGTCGTCTTGCCAAACCATTAGTACTACCACTCCTCACTTATTTACGTCTTAGTATATGCCAGTGGGTAGTAGAAGTTAAACCATGCGCCTAGTGTAGCATCTTGCTCATGCCAAAGCTACATCGCATACAGATATATAACAATCAATGCCTAAATGTGCGAGATATAGCCCTTGCATTTACCCATTTAGTGATATACTGAGAGGCGCAATATGGCAACAACCAACGAAAAAATAGGCGATTTTATAGCTCGCGTGCGACAGGAACGGGGCATGACACAGGCTGAATTCGCCGAACGGCTGGGTACGTCTCAGTCCGCTGTCAACCGCATAGAAAAGGGCAAGCAGAACCTCAGCCTGGAAACACTGGGACGTCTCAGCGAGGCACTTAACAAGCAGATCATTGAGCTCGGTAGTGGATCGGTGAATTTACGCATAGAGGGTGGTCACGAACTTCATGGTAATATCAGGCTAAAGACAAGCAAAAATGCCGCTGTCGCATTACTATGTGCCAGTCTGCTCAACCACGGCGTAACGCGATTTCAGAATTTTCCACGTATTGAGGAAGTGTATCGCATCATAGAAGTTCTCAATAGTATCGGCGTGCAAACTAAGTGGTTGGCGGGTAATGACCTAGAGGTTAGACGACCCAAAGATCTTACACTTGAAAACATTGACAAAGAAGCCGCTCGAAAAACCCGTTCGGTGCTTATGCTTATGGGGAGCTTGATACATGACTACGACAGCTTCCAAATCCCCTATGCCGGTGGCTGTAAGCTCGGGGCGCGTACCGTTAAACCCCATCTCTTTGCACTTGAAGAATTCGGCGTAGACATCACTGCAACTCAGGGCCACTACAACGTTACTGTCAATAAAAAAGCACCGAAGGATTTTACCCTCTACGAACAAAGCAACACCGCCACCAACAATGCACTGCTAGCTGCTGCGCGCACTGAAGGCACGACGTATATCCAGGGCACGAGTGCTGATTACATGGTGCAAGACTTATGCTACTTCCTACAGAAGCTTGGCGTGAGAATAGAAGGCATCGGTACGCCGTTCTTACGCATCACTGGCGTACCGTACATAAAGAAAAACGTTACGTATGCACCCACTGAAGACCCTATTGAGGCCATGTTCTTCATAACGGCAGCAATCATGACAAACTCAGAGATAACTATCGAGCGCGTACCGTACCGCTGGATCGGTCTGGAGCTACTCAAGCTCAAGAAGATGGGTTTACAGTACACCATGAATAGCCCCTACAAGGCAGCCAATGGGATGACCGACCTGGCTGATATTACCGTTCACAAACACAATGGCGGACTACATGCATCAATCGACAAGATCCATCCCAATTTACACCCTGGTATAAATCCGGACAATTTACCCTACTTTGTACTTGTATCGTGTATGTCAAAAGGACGTACCCTTATCCACGACTGGATATACGAAAATCGAGCCATATATTACACCGAGCTTACGAAAATTGGTGCCCAGGTGGAACTAGCGGATCCACATCGCCTGTATGTCACCGGCCCCACAAAGTTTAACCGCGCTGATTTAGTCTGCTCACCAGCACTACGCCCAGCAAGTTTACTACTACTTGGTATGCTTGCAGCGTCGGGGGTAAGTACACTACGCAACATATATGTAATCCAGCGTGGCTACGAGGACCTGGCCGAACGCTTGAACAGCATAGGAGCGCATGTCACCATCTTCCAGGACCTGTAAACCAGCAAAGAAAACTGGTCAACGCATAGTCTATAGACGATCAAGAAATCACGTATTTCTACTTAACGTAGCCGCCAAGGAACGCCACAATAAGCCCCAAGATCGCAAACATTTGACCAAGCAGCCAAAACCGCATGGTTATCTTGGTCTTGGGCCAACCGGTAGCTTCTATGTGATGATGTATGGGTGCCGCAATAAAGATCTTGCGGTGAAAGAGTTTTTTAGAAGAAATTTGCAGTAGACTCGATCCGCCTTCAACTACAAAAACCAAGCCAATAATGGGCAACAGTAGTAGTGTATTTGTTAGCATGGCTACTACTCCAAGTGCAGTGCCGAGCCCAAACGAACCAACATCACCCATAACGAAACGTGCTGGAGCTATGTTAAACCATAAGTATGACATTAACGCTCCGACTACCGTGAGGCAGAAGCCGGCAATGCCGTAGTTATGTTGAAATAATGCGATGACACCGAATGTACCGTACGCTGTCGCGAGCAATCCGCCGGCTAGACCGTCCACGCCATCACTGATATTCACGGCATTACCGGTACTCACAACCACCAATATGAATAAAGGAATTAGCCACCAGCCAACCGTAAGATTGCCGGCGAACGGTATCTGTACTGAGTTATATCCCAGCTTATAGTAAAAGAACCACGCGCCAAGAGCTGCCACGAAAGTAATCAGAGCAAACTTAAGCGGAGCTCGCAAGCCGGCGACTTTTCCACCTTTTCCGCTAATATTAACCGCGTCGTCTATAAGGCCAAGTGCGCCGCCCCCGATTAATGCTGCCAACGGCAGCCAGGTTTGGTGACGGTTCAAGTTAAGACCAATCGTTACGATAGCAATGGCTGCAATAGTGACCATGCCCGCCATGCGCGGTATGGTACGTTTTATGCGTAGCGCACTGATTACCTTCAGCTCCTCGCCAGTCGTGGCGTGTGTGCGACTCCGCTTCCACCACTTGTACTTATAGGCAAAATATGTGTAAACCGGTGTAAGTAACATCGCCAGACAGAATGACAGGAGACTAAGTAACAACGTAACAGTTGTTTTATGAGTAAATTGATTAAGTACTAGCATCGGTTTCCTTACACTTTTAACCAAATATGTTGGGTTAAGTTTACCATGAAAGTCCGAGCCTTCTCTATAGGTCAAATGCTTATAGCACGTACTCCTAAATCATACGCACTAATGCGTTCCCTTTGGGCACGTGGAAACATCAACCTCCCACACACTACAATCTCGGACCACTGAGATATACATCAGCCCCCCTATTACTAGAGGGATACGAGCTTATCCACACTACGCTTCCGAGCACTGCGCCGTACTGAAGCAAAAAAGTATCACTGCATTTAAAAATGCTACAATAGTTGGATTAATTATAGGAATAGAACGTGATGCATCCATACACAGACACACAAAAGCACCCTCTCTTGATTCTAATTAGGGGACTGCCCGGTAGCGGTAAGTCATATTTTGCTTTTGCTTTACAGAAATTACTCGGTGAGAATGCCACTGTCATGCTCGATCCAGACGCGATAGATTATGAAAGCCAGCAGTACAAAGATCATGTTGCCTCGCTTACTGCCGAAGGTGTTGACCCGACTTTACATGCGTACCGCTTCTCTCGCGCTAAAGCCTACCAAGGGATTACTGATCACAAAATCATTATATGGAATCAGCCGTTCACAAATCTAGAAATCTTCCGCAAAATGACCGACCGCCTAGAGACCCATGCCGCCGAGCAGAGCACCTCCCTTCCTATACTGGTGGTAGAAATAGCAATCGATCCTGAGGTAGCCAGAAAGCGGGTAATAGCCAGAAAACAAGCCGGTGGGCACGGGCCATCTGACGAAGTCTTTGAACGCTTCATACGTGATTACGCCAGCTTTACGGACACCGAATATGATACTGTGTCAATAAATGGGGATGATGACGTGTCGACATCAACGTCTCTAGTCATGAGCCATGTGGCGCGTTTACTATCCTAGTAAAGTACTCCCCGAAAGATAGCTGCATCAAGACAGCCTGCTCTAATAACTTCTCTCGCGCTTTCTCTATTGTTTTTTGCAACTTACTGATAAAATTACTTCTGTTACAGTACGCGGGTGTCGTATAGCGGTTATTATCCCAGTTTTCCAAACTGGTGATCGGAGTTCGACTCTCCGCACCCGCACCACAGATAGAAGGACTTTAGACATTAGAGCCTTTTATGTATAGCTCAGTTATGAATTACCTGACCCGTAAGTCAACGAGGAGGCCGTCAGGAGATTGTCCGCAAGCTAAATTGACAGGGCACCAATTTACAAAATATGTGAATAGTGCTACGCTCAGCACAGATTAAGCAAGGCAGTAGGAGCAGCATAATGGCTTCAAAGAAAACAAGTAACGTCTTTAATGCGCAGTTCCCAAGTGGTATCGCATTCATCGGTGCAATCCTCATTGGACTGGCCGTCGGGATACTCATGAATAATGTTCGTCCCTATTTACTGCTAGGCGTTGGTGTCGGCTTTGTCTTAGTGGCGCTACTTGCCGTAATGACAAACAACAAGCGCCTCAACCGGTAAGCACGTGGCTATAGATCTCTGTTAGAAAATTTTTACTTAGCTCTGTCCTAGGATATCGTATAAATGAGTAGACTATTCCCGACTTCCTCTAGAATGGTGCATCAACCAGTAACCCTGATTTCAAAATTGGTATAATAACCATACATGCTTTACGATGGCCTGCTCTTACTTATCCAAAAGTACAAAGCGTTTTACAAATGGAGCCAGCAGCCGAGGCAGCAAATAGTAGGAGGTGTTATTATCCTACTAATTTGTTATTTCTTGCCTTTTTTGGGCCACACGCGCTCATTTAGACAGTAATTACGTGGGGGTGTAGTCTAATTGTATTTAGCATTAGGAACTCGAAGCATTGCTACCATCTAGGTTGATTTAACCTGTTTTAGGCCATAGAATAAGTAAGTAGCGCGGTTCTGACTTCGTCTAATACTCCGCACCAGCCATAAACAATATGACATAAGGTACATATGCGACTTATTTATGAGGCACGCATACCGTGGCTACAAGTAATTATTTCTCGATACCGTAATTATACAAGGCTCTTGCCCAGAAGAAATCCTAGGCTAGCCCCTTTCTTTGCCGCTTAATGTAGTCGTTGAGCATTCTCTTGTGCTCTGCTTCAAGTTCGTCATTATCCCTATTGTACCGCCACTCACATTCTTTTAAGAACAACTCGAAGTGCGTCTTACGGATGCCGTTCTTGCGCTGCATCCGTCGTTTAATATAACTCCAGAAGTTTTCAATACCGTTAATGTGGTGATCGGCCTGGTCGCTCCACTCGTTGTTGCCATGGTTCACCCGGTAGTGTTTGTCCTACCCGACATCCACCAGGCCGTCGTAACCCCTCCAGCCATCGCTGTTTACCTCTGCATTAACGGATACGATATGCTCAATTATGGTCTGTAAGGTAGCGCCAGAGCAATTCGGTACCACTTCGGTGTATACCCAGCCGTTACGCTGGTAGATGCCAAAGACCGGCTGTTTGCGGGTACCTCGACCACGTTTCAACTTTACATGTAGCCCACGTATTCGTCTGGCTCCAAAGTAGCTCTCGTCGATTTCAATTATTCCGGTCAGCTTGGCGAACTCTTGCTTCTGTTGCCGGTAGATGAGCTCGCAGAACAAGCCGTAGTAGCCGTCTACGATCTTACGGTTCATGTTAAGTAACTCTGCCGTTTTGCTGACCTCAACATCCACTACGAAGTGTTTCAGGATTTTTCCGACCTTGTCGCCGCTCAGTTTGCCGTACCGTATCTGTAATTGCATGTTTCTTCTAGCTTACGCTAGGAGATTTGCTGGGCAAGAGCCTATACAAAAAGGTTCTCCATCAAGCAGGCTAACAAACGCTTTCCGGATAATGACGCCTGCCTTGGGGAGATCAAACAATTACCTTCAGTGACACACTAGCCTGTCCGAAATGACATGGTTTTATTCTAGCATTCGCACTATCTCTGGAAATGTTTACTTTAGGCAGTGTTACTTGCGAACGAGTGTCGTACTCAATAATCACACGTGCACATACTTGTGAACACTCATTGGCTACATCTGTAAGGCACGAAAATAGCTAGTTTAAGTGTCTCCTTGCAGCCCTAGCAATTTCCCTAACACGCCCCTTCCAAAGAACCGCCTTTGTGGACCACTACGCCCTCTAACATGTGTCTCTCCCCATTCTTGTACGCGTTCAGCCATCATTTTCTGCAACGTATTGAGCTCCTCGTTTGACGGATGGTCAAGGCCTAAGATTTGAGCAAGTTCTCCCGATGACTGCCTTTGATCGTGTGTAGTTTCGTCTAAATTTTCTTCCAGCGCTCTAGTGACAGTCAAGCCCTCACTACCAGGAAGGCGGCTGAAGCGGAACGTCTCCGTTAATACAATTTTCGTCCATGCTTTATTAAAAGTGGAAAGTTGGACAAAGCCAAGCGGCGTTACACCTTCCTCTGTGTCCGAAGAACCAGAAAATAAACATATGCCGATGGTTGGCCCGCCTTTTTTATGTGTTGGAGGTACAGTAGCAAGAGGAAGACCAGGTTGAACAATCTGAGGGTAAATATCAGTTGCAGTGCGCCATATTTCACCTAATAATTGCTGCCGCTCCATTTCATGACTGGGGGTATCGTGATCCATGTTTTCCATAGTGAAATATATTATATACTATAGATTGTACATTTGTCAATGTACCAGACCCAGACATATGCCACTCTCAAATACTTACTGCAACATAAGCTCTTTCGGTACAGCTTCTCCTTTCTCTGCGAGTAGCTCGTTAAATTTCTCGTATGGCGTATGGTAGCCGAGGCTTTGCCTCGGCCTGCTGTTTAAT
>JAJZCD010000024.1 GCA_021851735.1 bacterium
AGGTTACGGAGCCGGGTGAGTCGACGAGTAATCTCTATGTCTGACAATTTCACCCCATACATGCAGATAGGTTACTTGGCATGTCGGGGATGGTCAGTGAGATTTACCCCAAGTTGTGTGCAGTTACTTACGTACTGACCCACGTGCACTTGTAGCAAAATCCGGCGGCCGTTAGGCCAGCCGGGTTTTTCGTTCCCTTGAGCTCCACTAAAAAGACGACATACTTGTTCCCGTTATTGACTAAAACAAAGGAAAACAAACATGTCGTCAGTCTCCATTGTACGGGATACCCGTACCCTCATCCAGAGCAAGCTATTGCCTGCAGTTAATCCCAAATGGCTCCCTCAGTTTCAATTCGGGATGGAAGCCTTTTGTCTGCGTCCGTTCCAGAGTGCAGGCAGTAATGCCCGCTCTGTGGTAGTCAACGCGAACACTGCCGCCAGTAAAACCCTGCGGTTGCTCCGGAATCTCAAACTTGCTGACCACCTCGGTATCGTATTCGATACGCTGGGTCTCATACGCCCCGGTGACTACGTTAATGTCGACCACTCGGACATGAACGGGTTGACTGCGTTGGTTGGAGCAAGGCAGACCAGGAATAGCTCGGCCATGCTTGGTTTGGATAGTGCCAACCAGGACGGTCAGACCATTCATGTCCGAGTGATCGGCATTGACGCAGTCTCATGGACAACAAGGTTGAGTACGTCAAAGATACTGCCAAGGCGATTGGCCGGTTTGAGGTTCTTGAGCAGCCGACCACATTTGGTACGCGCTGTGTTTGGCGTAAGTGAGGGTGATTCAGACGGATTGGGGGATGTGAAATGGGTTCGATTCAAGGCCTAAACTTACTGCGATAGTTGCTCTGTGCTGTTGTCCATTCAATAGTTGTATTATGTCGGGCAATGGTCTGTGCGATAGCCGCTTGTTGTTCAGGGGAAAGAGAAGTGTTATATTGAGCAGCGAATAAAACGTCGTACATTTGTTGCCTCTCCGTAGACAGAGGAGGCGCACCCCTTAAGGCATCGTCAAATTGGCTCGTACCGCCTCTCGTAGCGAATAGTTCCTCAAGTGCTAGCGGTTTTTGCTTAGCGAGGGTACTAATATCGAGCTCTTGGAAGGCTGCGTGTGCGTCATTACGTCCAATGTCCTGGCGACCAACCTGGCGTGAATTATATTGGTAGTTACCTCTGGTGGCGTTGCGTAGCGCAACGTTGCCACCTGAAATAGCGCCATCTGCACCTGCGGTTTGTCGCCTGCCAGCATCATCTATGTAATCGTCGCCAGCTCGAACGTATTGTCCGCCACTGATCTCCGCATACAGCTGATTCGCCTCTGATCTATTGTGAATTACCTTACCGGATCGGGAAAGTGCGTCTGCTGCCGCTACCTGGTTGCGCCTATTGATCCCGATAGTCCGTGCCGCTGCAAGGTCTTGCTGTAGCTGTTCCCTACCACGTCTACCTCGATAATGAGCAAGCTGTCGTAGTGCCTGCTCATTACCTCCAAAAGCTAATGCTGCCATGGCACCTTCGTTGTTCATTTGTGCGGCGAAGGCATGGTTTTCTTTAGCGGCACTATCCATTGTTGCATACGCGGCGTTACTCCTTGCTGCAGCACCAGTAGCACCGAACCCAAATCGTCCCCGTGCACCTGCGCCTATGTGGCTACCAACGCGGTTTACTACGTTACCTCCGAGGAGCCGGGTCATCCGACTGTTTTTATTAAAGCGAGAACCGGCAAGTGTAGCGCTTCTGTTTTGGGCTCCTTTCGCTGCTCGGTATTTCTTTTGCCCGTCAAATATGCCGCGACCACGGTCGTTAACGACGCCGCCTAACGTAGCTATAGCTCCGCCAGCTAGGCGGAACGTGAACGGTATGAAGAAGTAGGGCGCGAAATATGCAGTGAATGCAATGACTTGGTCGAACGATCCAGTATTGTGTGTGTTTACTGCGGCAAAGACACGACCAATTGCAATGATTGCGGATATAATCGGGAACATAAGAAGACCTCTGAAGAATGAATCCCACCACAGCTTCCAGGCTTTTTCTGTGTGCGGGAGTACGTAGAGTACGATTGCTATCGGAGCGAATATCATTAGTACGATAATAAGCATATGTCGTATTATTAGGACCAGAAATGCGATTGCTACAGCTAAAGCTCCCGTGAATGCAAAGCTAAGTAAGCCCATGAAACCGAGGCCGGAAAGAAAAGCTCCCCCTGCTCCAAATATGAATGCAACCCATTGGCCGCCTCCCCCAAGCGCGATTGTATTGAATCCGCTGTTCATGAAGGGTGCATATATAAGAGTTCTGATCCCTATACCAAGCACATCTGTTAGATTAACAAGAAATAGCATGATTGGCCACGACAGCGTTATGCCGATGATCGCTATAATGAGCCTTGGAAATGCCTTTCGTAACGAATAAGCATCAAAGATTTCAAAGCCAAATGCTTGCGAGAGTATCGCGAGAAGTGCGAATAGTACTACCAATGTTAAGGCTATGTCACGTATGATACTCCAGGGCTTATGGTACTCACACCATTGTTGTGCGGTGTTGCTGCTGTAACTACAACCTGAAGTATATACCGCTTTAGCACCCTGTGTGTTTATGTCTAGATAGTTATTAATTTCATCATCCAAGCCTGATATAACAGTTTGTAGTGCATCGGCGAGTGGGCACAAGAACCAGCTGAGCGGGTTGTAGAATACCATATGGCAGCTAATTTGTGGACCCGATGAGGTAGTTGTGCCACCACCACCACCATTATTACCACCAGTTCCAGGTTTTCCACCAATATGTATAGTAAAACTTCCATCCTTGTTCATCGGGTAGTTACCGCAGGGATTAACCACAGTAGAAAGGCCACAGCGTGCATTCGGCACCCCCGCATTTGACATAGGAGGGCCTGCTACATCATCTACTCCAGCACTGACATAGCAACCGTTCCATCCGTGATTATTGAGTATTGGAGGTGCCGGGTCACCTTGTTTTACGGTTGCATTTGGATTGTTTGGGTCATCAAGTTCCCATAGCGTCCCATAATTAGGTTGGAGTGGATAGACGATTATGGCATCAGTGCATGTAGACGAACCTGATCCGGACGTACTTTTTGAGTATATTTTCTGGCCCAGGATACTTGGAGCAGGTGCAAATGAATAGTAGCTTTGGTTGTCGATGCGCTCAATGGTGTTACCTACATACGTATATTCTATGTTATCGTTGGCGGTCTGTTTAAGAACGTGATCATAAAAATTATACTGATCACATGCGCTATTTGGACCACCTGTCTGATAGCGTATGTAGCTCACTTTTCCTCCTGAAACTTCGGTGTGGCCACCGTCTGGCGGTGAATAAAGCCATATGCCGGATTCTGCGCAAGTTTGGTTATTGGTGAACTTCTCTTCAGTAGTTTTTCCTGGTCCGTAGTGTGCTAGTGCCTCCCCGGGCGGCGTTGTAAATAATAGAGTAGTATTACCTATAGTAACCTTCAACTCTGCTTCGTTTACCCACGCGATAGAAAGGTTAGCTACTTGTTGCTGAGTGGTATTGTTTAAGGCGGCCGCAGACGCTTGATGGGGAAGGAAGCCCATCAAGGCGCTTAGTATAGTTATGACAAGAAAACTGGCACCTAAAATAGCCGAGGTAATACGTGTTCGCAGCTTATCTTGTCTGTGCGGAAGTAATCTGATGTTCATTTTTTATCACCATTATTATTTATACCACAGAAAGGGTAGTTCCCGTTATCAATAAATAAATGGGATGGGGGGCAAGAGTATCAAGGGAATGAAATGATAGAGTGTGTTGTAACGGGGAATTTAGTGGAGCTGAACGGTAAATTGGTATTGCGTAATATCTTATCGTTCCTCTTGCCCGTTACTGACAAGCGCGATATAGTTTAAGAAAATGTTATATGTAAATAAACAATGGCTTCTAAAACGTACTGCACGAGCGTTACTGCTCGGCCTGGCATTTCTTATTACGCTTCTAGCTCAGCCCATTCCGACGTATGCCGTTCGACCACCGGTGGGTGGTGGTAGTGGTAGTGGTAGTGGTAGTGGCGGTACATCCAAATCATCAAGTAGCCAGTGCAGTATCGGCGTGGAGACGACATGCCCACAAAATCAGAAGATGTGTACCATTGGAGGTGGAACACCACGACTCTGCACTGACCCTGCAGCGAGTGGCGGTGCCAATGCATGTCTTGCGAATGCTACTCTAGCTAGCTGCAACATCATACAAGACTATGTACAGCCAGCCATAAACTTCCTATCTGCCTTGGTCGGCGTGGCAGTCGTTATCTCAATAATTATTGGTGGCATACAGTATGGTAGTTCGGCGGGAGACTCGTCCAAGGTCTCAGCAGCCAAGAACCGCATACGTAATGCCATAATTGCTCTAGTTGCCTTCTTGCTGTTGTATAGTATCCTGAACTTCCTTATACCCGGAGGCCTCGTCTGACGGGGGTGCGATACAACGACATGACACTATTACTTAGCCCCTTATTTACACATATATTCGCAACTGCAACTGCGGCGTGCGGTAAACCGCAGCTCTTCGGTATTCTGGTACCATGGTATCAGTATCTAACGCTCGTAAGGGACAGTACTACGAATGCGTGCGATGTTGCGAATTTTACGCTGCTGGGCGGTAATGGAACAAATAGCTCATTATTACTCATTGGGTTTGCTATTATTGATGATCTCATACGTATTGCCGCCCTAGTAGCTGTTGGGTATGTAATATACGGCGGTATACAGTATGTCACAAGTGAAGGCTCACCGGATAAGACCAGCAAGGCACAACAAACTGTATTCAATGCTTTGATAGGTCTGGTCGTAGCAGTATTAGCGGCATCGATCGTAACATTTATTGGGAACTCATTGGCGTAATTTAGAAGATAAGATATAGTATGATTTCAATTAACACACGGATGAGCGCTACAATTTTAGATTACTCAAGCTTGCCTAACCATAGCCCAGGTAACGTGATTGCTAGTATCCTGAATATTGTCTTCGCAATCACGGCGTCGATATCAGTGCTTATGATAGTGATTGGCGGAATGCGGTACATTACGGCGCACGGTGATGCTAGCGCTACTGAGCGCGCGCGGAGTACGATAATCTATGCGGTAGTTGGCCTGGTAATAACCATGGCCGCCTTCTCAATCGTAACCTTTGTTATAGGAAAGGTTGGGTGATGAAACGTCTTATTCTCTCGTTTACCGCTCTCCTTTGTCTCCTGGTATCGACGCCAGTGTATGCAGCATATAACCCACTTGCAACTGCGTGTGGCGCAAATAACGGTGCAGCTCAGGGTTCTACGGCGTGTTCAAGCTCTACTACAACCAATCCCGTTACTAACGTCTTAAAGAACGTCTCATTATTCTTGGCGTTTGTGGCGGGTATTGTGGCGGTGATCATCATAATATTTAGTGGATTTCAGTATATGACGGCCGCTGGAGACGCACAGAAGCTCTCTCGGGCTCGTAGTAGTCTTATTGGGGCAATTGTCGGCCTAGTACTTATTGCATCTGCGGAGACTATTGTTATATTTGTAATAAGTAGGTTATAAGGAATGCCATGGATATTTTGAAATATATAAGATTATTTACTGCTACTTGTGTGTTTGTGGTGTTAGGATATATCGGTACCGTACCTGCAGTTACTAACGCCGCGACACCACATTACAACAGCAATTCGTCGTCATCACCAACAGCACAGCAGACCGTCTGTAGTACGCTGGGTGCCGGAGCTAACTGTTCCAATACATCTCCGAATGGCAGTCTTAGCATAAATCAGGTTATTAAGGTGATCGTTAACATTTTTAGTTTTGTGGTTGGCGTTGTTGCAGTCATTATGATTATGGTTGGTGGTTTTCAGTATGTCACGTCCGGAGGTGACAGTAGTAAAACCTCGAGTGCTAAGAACGTAATTGTCTATGCCATTGTTGGCCTATTAATCGTAGGGTTTGCGCAGACCATTGTCTGGTTCGTGCTAAACCATCTTGGGTAAGCTTTTGGTACTTCTACGTGCGGTTGAAATACACCGACCGCAGTGGTATAAATAAGGTTATATGCAACAAGAAAGGAATGTAAAAACAAATGTTTAGGACTTTACGAAATGCAGCAGTAGCGTTGCTGAGTATAGCGACGATTATCGCGGTGCCGTTGAGTGTACCGGCATTGGTTGCTGCGCAGGCCACGGGTAGTGGTGCAAATATTCAACAATGTCTTGGTCAAGGGAGTACGTTGACCGCTCCTTCTGGCCTTAACTGCTCCAACGCATCAGTCACTAGTAGCACCACGAGTGTTAACAGTATAATTAAGACAACTATTAATATCTTCTCGTTCGTTGTTGGCGTAGTTGCAGTTATTATGATTATTTTCGGTGGTTTCCGATATATAACCTCCGGTGGTGATAGTGGTAACATCTCGAGTGCTAAAAACACGATCATTTATGCCATCATCGGTCTAGTGGTTGTGGCATTTGCACAGATTATCGTCCAGTTTGTCTTGACCAAGGTTACGTCCGGTCCTTAGCATCTTCTGATGCCGCCAACTAATTAATTGGCATAGTTAAAACCACCCGGATAGTCGGGTGGTTTTTTGATTGGCGTCCGTTTGGTTTATATAACCTGGATCTTCTTAACGGTGTCTTGCTTTACCTTCGTAAAACTAATAGTTAGCACGCCATCTTTTAGCACGGCCTCGATGTCTTCCTCTTTGACTGGTACCGGTAGTGCGATACTGCGGCTAAACTCACCCCAGTAGCATTCCTGTACAAAGTAGTTCTCGACATCGTCATCAGTGCCGGCTGAGAGTGTACCGTGTATACTCAATGTGTTGTCAGCGATGCTGACATCGAGGTCACTCTTGTTAACCCCGGCTGTACGGGCTTTGACCATTAACTTTTCTCTGGTCTCGTATACGTCAACGGCGAGTTGGCCAGGCAAGATTGTGTCGTCTTCTTCCCAGTTGTCTGCAACTGGTGCGACACCATCTTGTTGCGTTTGGTCGTCGTCCGTCGCGGTTGCGGCGTCATCGTCACCGAGAAACGCGGCGGTCAGTTCATCTTCTTCCAGTAATAAATCATCGTCGCGGTTGCGTCGCGCCATAGTTGTTACCCTCCGCTCCTATTGAAAGTAAGGAGCTTACATAATAGTTTGCCTTTTTGTCTTAAAGTCAGTATAGCTTAGCCATATAACAGCGTGCAAGATGGGCCGCACATATTTACAACGGAATAAATACAACATACGTACAGCCTCTTGTTTTTACGTACATTGAGAAAATATGGGTCACGGGCAATTTAGCTTTGGACTGGCACATCAGTGTAGGTATTTAAATCTGACCCACCTGCACTTCAGACCAAATCCAATTAAAACAACCGGCGTTAGCCGGTTGTTTCTTGTCTGCCTCTAAAAAGGCGCCATACTTCTCCTCGTTCACTCTCTAAAACAAACAAGGAAATAGTATGACGTCAACAGATATTGTACGGGACTGCCGCACCCTTATTCAAAACAAATTGCTCGACGTGGTGCCATCGAAGTGGCTGCCGCAAACAGCCTTTGGCATGGAGGCGTTTGCGCTCCGCCCGTTCCAGAGCGCAGGCAGTAATGCCCGACATGTCATAGCGAACGCCAACACAGCCCGGAGTAAGGTGTACCGTCTGCTCAAGAACGAGAAACTGGCAAATCAGCTCGGGATAGCGTTCAACCAACTGGGACTGGTCAGACCGGGCAGCTATGTCAATGTCGACCACAGTGACTTCGACGGACTCACCGCGTTAGTCGGTGCGGTCCAAACGAGAAGCGGCAGAGCCATCCCCTGCATGGTGGAGACGACGTACGCTCTCCATATCCCCGGTGAAGGCAGCGCACTGAGCACGCCCCGATGGGACACGCTGCGGACGGACATGCAGTTCGCCCGTGAGCAACAGAGTTTCACCGGGCACGCCATTGACGCTTTGCAGGCCATGGCCGACCGGCTAGGTTTCTGGCCGAAGCTGGTGTTTGACCGGGGGTTTGGTAATGAGTCCATTGTTGAGCACCTGTGCGCTGAAGGGGCGACGTTTTACATCCGGCTCAAGGAAGGCCGTTTTGTTGAGTGCGACGGTAAGCAGGTTGAGGTCGACCGACTGCCGGAGAATGACACCGCTGTCACACTCTTCGGTCTGACGCTCCGGGTTGTTCGTTCGCCCAAAAACAGGCACAGCCCGGAGCCCTGGTACATCCTCACCAATGACATGGATAGCAGCCGGACGAAGATTGTCCGGATTTATTACCACCGGTTCGAGATCGAGGAAACGTTCAAGGATACCAAGCACCTGTTCGAACTACACCACCTCCAGTTTAACCGGCCAAACAGTCTCAAAATGGTACTGTGGTTCGTGTTTCTTGGTATCGCCGTGCTCTACGTTGTAGCGGGACGCGCCCTACGGCAGTATCCGGGCAACATGAAACATCGGACGTCTTGGGTAAAACGAGCGTACGAGTGGCTGCAACGAGCATTGACAGGGCTCAGAAATTTAACGGGGCTAACGCCCCGTGACGGAGGTCAGGTTTGAAGTGCAGGTGGGTCAGTATTTAAGTATAGAAATCTTGACTACTAAATGCTATAATCACCCCTGTTGTCCAGATGGTTTGAGTGATAACGATGGAAGGGTGTCCGAGCGGTTTAAGGAACTTGTCTTGAAAACAAGCGTGCCGGCAACGGTACCGTGGGTTCGAATCCCACCCCTTCCGCCAATGAGCCAAGTACTTTTTATACTGGAGTCCATTTTCTACGGATGCGTAATTTGTTAGAATAGAGGCTGATCACTGGCCTGGTTGACGTACCGTCAGTTGGGAATGAAGCGGACGTTTTAACGTAACGAGTAGTGATAGTTTTATGCATGCAAGGAGAGATACCCAAGTGGCTGAAGGGGACGGTTTGCTAAATCGTTAGTGGGGCGCGAGCTCCAGCGAGGGTTCGAATCCCTCTCTCTCCGCCAGGCCAAAAAGGACTACTTAATAGTAGTCCTTTTTGTTTTACCCAGATCTACTCAGCCAGCAATAGCAGGTAGTTTATACGAATTGGGTAAAGTCGAAGATAATAAGAAGTACGCTAGGCATATTATGGCGAACGGAGTGTGTTGTTAGCCGCTGCTTGAGGTCTGCTTAAAGCATTACCCTTGGGTCGAGGCGGGGATATCACGACTATCCAGGGTTGTAGTACAATGCTATGTATGGATAGCATACAGCCGGGCCAAGTCATATCGCCGCAGTCTTCTGAAAATCAGCATAGTTCCACAAATGATTCATCTGTTGCAGATCGTCCTGCTGAACAATTGAAAACTGACGTAGCATCTGTTTCTCCTGCCCCTACCCTGCCTGACAGTTCCCAGCAACCACTTGCTACGCAGGCTGAAGATGGTGTTACGCAGTCGATACAACCGTACGCTAGTCGTGTTTCGGATGATACTAGCGAGCAACTTGGTTCCTTTGAGGCGCCTCAAGGTTTGGGGCAAAAAACTGACGGCACCGTCACATGGACCGCATCTGAATTTATTCATCACGAAAAGGGTATTGGCTGGTATGGAGCTTTAGGTCTTGTTAGTCTTATTGTTTCTGCGCTGGTATATCTAGGAACGAAAGATGTAGTGTCTGCAGGTGTTATGCTGCTTGCTGCGGTAATTTTTGGCGTATATGCAGGATATAAGCCTCGAGTTCGGAAATATTCCCTGTCATACGATAGTTTGCAAATCGACGCAAGAACCTTTAGTCTCCAAGACTTTAGGTATTTTTCAATTTCGCATGACGGGGCTATTACAAGTATCATGTTAGTGCCACTTAAACGTTTTATGCTGCCGCTTACGCTGTATGTTGGGGTTGATGTGGAGCAACGTGTGCTTGAAGTTCTGGATAATACGTTGCCACTTGAGAAAGCTCGTACTGATACGATTGATGCGTTAATGCGGCGGATTAGATTCTAGCCTCTTTTTGGTATACGCAGAGCCTAAGAGCCTGACCAATTCCCCCCGTTACCATGGACATAGCCTCCTGAGCATCAGGTGAATCATGGCAGCATAGATCATGCTCTCACTGTTCGTGGTGAGTTCCTCGTAGTCTTTGGATAACCTACGGAAGCGATTAAACCAACCAAAGGTCCGTTCACTCACCCAACGCTTCGGCACTATCTTGAACGTATGCAAAACATTGCTACGCTTCACTATCTCCAACTCAATGCCGGTCAACTGTTTGACCCAGCCGATCAGCTCACCTCGGTAGGCTCCATCCGCCCAGATCTTTTCCAGTAACGGATGGCTGTGCTTGACGTCTTTGAGTACGAACTTTGCGCCGTCCCGGTCCTGGATGTTTGCAGCATGTACTAGTGCCTTCAGGATTAGGCCGAGCGTATCAACCAGTATGTGTCGCTTACGGCCTTTGACCTTTTTACCGGCATCGAAACCGTAGCAACCAGGCTCCCCCTTTTTTCGGTGGTCTTCACACTTTGGGCATCGATACTGCCCGCGGTTGGTTCGGACTCCCGACCTGCTTGCTGCCGAACCATACGAGCAAGCGCTGCATTGATCCGTTCCCAGGTATGAGTACGCGTCCATTTGTAAAAGTAGTACTGCACGAGATGCCATGGCGGCAGGTCACCGGGCAAATATCGCCAGGCACACCCCGTACGGTTGAGGTAGAAGATGGCATCACAAATGTCACGGACGTTATATGTTCGGGCTGGTTCGTTTGGATCAAGGTTGAGCAGTGGTTCGAGCTTCGCCCACTGGGCTTCGGTCAGGTCGGACGGATAGTCGTGGGTAAATGTTTTCATATGCTTAGACATAACAAAATCCTCCTTACGACAACAGAGTGTATCAAGAGGGAGAGGTTACGTCCGCGAGATTGCTGACAGAGGGAATTGGTCAGGCTCTAAGGTGATACTGCACTGGGTATGCCAGCTGGGAATGAAAAATAGCGTAACGTACTAGTTACGTATTTTTGACAATTCGCCAAGTGTAAGTATCATACATAGTATGTAACGTACGGAGGGTAACGATGCGTGAGCAAGAGGATACGCCAATTTTTCACAGAAGAGTGCGCGTGGTTTTGTATTTTGTACTGGCGGTGGCGGTATTATGGATGGTAGTGTGGTTTATCTTTTTCCGACCTTCCCCCGCTAAATCAACCGATGTCCATACCGTGGATACGAGTGGTAATCAGTCATCAGGTAGCGCAAATGCCACGACGAAGCGCTCAAGCTCTAATTCGTCTGAGGGGAGTACTGCCAGCCAGGCCACCCCAGGTAATGCTACTACTGCTTCTGGCGCGCCTGCGAGTCAGCTCGCCAATACGGGAGCCGGTGATGTATTTATACCATTTGGTGCGGCAGTCGTTATTGGTAGTGTGGTGTATCAGATATGGGTACGGCGAAAGTACGCTCAATAGACAATAGAGGGTGTTTTGAGACCGATAATATAATAAAAAAATCTACTGGGAAAGCTAGTACTCTTTTCGTGGCGGAGAGAGAGGGATTCGAACCCTCGGTACGGTTAGCCCGTACACTTGTTTTCGAGACAAGCCAATTCAACCACTCTTGCATCTCTCCGTATGCAACTATTCTACCAGACTAACGACCAGTAATTGTGATGCTCTAGATATATCGTGTATTCTATGTTAAACTTACCCCTGTTGAGAACCAAATCTATCATTAGTTTGGTGAAACGACACGTTATTTTGTGCGCTGCTTCCATGTGTCACGAATAATAAGCACCCGTAGCTCAGCTGGATAGAGCGTTGGCTTGCGGAGCCAAAGGTCGTAGGTTCGAATCCTGCCGGGTGTACCACAAGAACTACAACAGAGGTAAGACACGTCACTCGGCGTGTCTTACGTTTTTAGTAACACCTGGGATAGGTCCAATCCTGTGTGGTCGGCATAGGCTCAGAGACGGCGGCGTTAGGGGCCAAATTCTAAATACCGTAAGTCCCCCGCCCCTGTTAATGGCTCGTACCTTACTTAGTAGCGTTATCCTACAAACAATAGCTCCCTTGTTTATAACGAGATTAGGTCATCCCAACCTGTGTGCAGTTACAGAGGTGGGAATTGACAAATAAGCACTTTCCATGCTATAATACAAAATTATGTCAGGAAATGCTCGTCACAACCAACCGTCACAAACCCGTAACGAAGTTGCCCCTAAACGTGGCAATATCAGGGAGAGAGTTGTCAAAGGCGCAGCAGCCATAGCGCTGGTAGCAACGGGTCTAACTCTTTGTGCATTGCGTCCTTGGCAGAATAAGGGTGCGACTCCTGCACAAGCTAGAGTAGCAATAGCCGGACATCCATTCGATAACCCGCGTATACAATCTGTTGTCGATACCCACAAAGTGGTTAAGGGACACGATACGTTAGACATTACTTTAAAACTCCCTACCGATCCAACTGCCGCTGCGGATATGAAACAATATGCGAAGAGCAATGCAGTTGTGTGGTTTCCTCCGGATGTCACCTCATACACGGTCGCCAAAGACCCAAAGAGTAGAAACTATTCGATAGTTGGACCCGGCTTCGCTCAGTCATCTTTTCCTGTCGTTCCTGGCGGTGAAGCTCTTACCGTTAAAGACGGTATTGCAAAGGTGAAAGAACATCCTAATGTTAATGATCCGGTCGGCACAGAAGTTGCACTCTATGCAACTAGGGAAGCGACGACTAGCAGCGGAAAATACTTAACTATAACAGTTGGCCAGCAATACCTTGTCACTCTTGAGAAGACACCAGAAGGCTGGATGCTTATGCCTGAACAGCCACGGATGCCAGATCAAATAGATACTACTACATCACCGTAGCAGTAACCAACGAGTGTGAGTGGTAATTAACGACAAAAATAAGTTAAGCTCAGTGTTAACGTTCTAATCCAGTGAGGTAGTTACTGCGCAAGACTTGCCAGAGGTGACACTTCAAATGTTTCATGCCACCGGAGCAGTTCAGCCTTGAGGCCGTTCCAAGTGGAGACTGTGAGGGGTACCAATCAATTGCTTAACAAGTGGAAGTAGCTTCGATGGAAACGATAGTATCACACGAACTAGATGTACTCTATGGCAATCGCTCGGAAGATGTAGCATTGCTGAATGATAGTGATGCAATTCTTACATTTGCAGATGATGCCCCATGCCTACCGGCATCAGATGAGGAGGTATTTGACGAAGCATTCCATTCTTGGCGCACTCCTTCAAGTTTAATGGAAGCTGCTAAACGGGAGCTTGACAGATGATCGCTTGATAATAACGGTACATATCGACAGCCATTCCGTCTATACATATCAATTATCTTTTCGATGACATGGCTGTCAGAACGGGTTCAATCAGACGATCTCACCCGTTCAATACTACTTCTGGTTCGTGAAGTCGTAAGTACTGGCGTGGCACGAAGCTGCCGCTACGGTATGGTCGGATAATATTGGTGAGTGGCGGCATATCCACGTGCATTTCTTGTGCCATCATGGCTATAGTGTCATTAAATCCATAGTCTACCGAGCAATAATAACCAGTGATGTGCGTGGCACTATCCCAAACATCGTTTCCACTATCTGCATCGTGTGCCTTGAAGTATGCGTACACCGGAAAATACTCGGGAGGTTTCTCGGGGACAGTATAGTATGCCATGCCGTGCTCAATTCGCTCGTTAGTTGCCGCAACCAACTGAACCGACACTTGTTGTTTAAGCTCTGGATACTGTCTGAAGACTCTGCTCATCAGATTATTCATCTGTATGCCACTGCTTACCCAGTCATCTAGCAATACCAACCTCGTTTTATCCGGTGTAGTTGTAAGATTTTCTGGTTGCGTTACCAGCCTACCGTGGAAAGTGTTCAATTCATCATCACTGAAGTGTCTAAGGATATTGTCTAACAGGAACGCACCGCTTTTCGTGGCGCTTGGTCCTGTTGTGCTGAGTACGCAGATTTGCAGATCCGGGTCATCCAAAAGCTGCTGACGCCACCGGTTAGCAATGCCGACAACTGCTTCATCATATTCAGGTTTTCCTATATACGATAGGTTTTCGAGCATCGACCTGGCTTTTTGGCCGGCCTTGTTTGCACGAAGTCGCGGGATATTACGTTCCTGCGCAATGACCTCTTGCAAAAAATCACGTAGCCCCTTTAGACCTTCGTGCTCGGTTACTGTTCGTTGTGACTCGTGTTCCATATATGCACCCGTCATGGAACGCTGTAGATGGTTGGCGTATGTAATGCGAGTAAGTCTTGATTCATCTTCTGCCTGCTCGGAAAACCTCGGTGCCTCTCGAACGAACTCACCAGGCCGATAGTGTTCTGTTATGCTGGTCGTCTCAGTATCTCTGCTGTCGTCATCCTGGCTTTGTTCAGGGTCTCCAGGTAGGGCAAGCACTTCGTCTCCAAGCTCGGCCGTAACGGCAATTGCCTCTTGCTGGTCTGGCCCCAGTGATTCAAAGCCCCTGATTTTGTGGCCTAGTAGCCGATGTCTTACTGAGTGTAATGGTTTTGTAACAGCTCGCCCGATAATTGTCCAGTTGTGTGGCTTTTTCTCGGATCCGGCCGCCTCGATCGCCTCAACTTCGAAAGGTGGTAATTGATCAGAAACTGCTGGCGTTACATCATCCTGTGAATCGGTGGGTCTGAATGAAACATCTACCGATGTGTTCAGACCAACCTGCTTATACTCATCATCAGTTACGACTGGAGGCTGCTGCATTTCGTTGCTCATGCGTTTTCATTTTACTAGTTTGGTTTGTAATTGCCCATGGAAATGTATTGGCTGAGTAACTCTGCAGGCAAGAGATCAGCCTAGCGTGAGGATGCTCTCATGATCTCCTGTGAATTGAGACTTCGTTCGTTAGACTGTATTAGCTTTGTTCCTCTACCTTATTCCGTTCTGGTGAAAAACAATAGCGATCTAGGCAGTGATCCACACTACATCGGAGTCGACAGAACAGCAAAGGCTACACCTTCAACCTACGGGGTCTTGTCGTTCCTGGCCTTTGGACAGTGAGAAATACGCAGGTACTTCACTATGATGGGATGGGGCGATATACTATGGTTTACATGATCTATCCTAAATTCTGGCCATTACTAGGACACTACCTACCTTCAGATAATGCCTTTCTTTCTTGCACACTGTAACGCACTCTTGTAGCCGAGGCAACGCCTCGGCTTTCTGTTTATGCGATCGACGAAGTCATCCACCTGTGTCTGGGTGTAGGTGCCGAGATCACAGCCTTTGGGTAGGTACCGCCTGAGCAGCTTGTTGGCATGTTCGACACCACCCTTCTGGTGACTGCTGTAGGGGGCGCAGAAGTATACCTGGACGCCGGTGGCGTCCGTAATGCTCTGGTGCTGCTTGTTCTCAATGCCATTGTCCAGGGTGAGGGTATGAGCCAGCTTGTTGTGCAGCATACCGTTTGCAGCCACAGCAAATGACTCGGGTTTTAAGTCTGGGATGAGTGTTGCACCAATGAGCCTGGTGGTCCGTTCCTGGACCACTGCCAGGGCTACCTTGGAGCGTGTCCGTTTGCCGGATACGACCGTGTCGCCCTCCCAGTGGCCTGCTTGCTTACGATCTTCAACTGACGGTGGTCTCTCTGTTATTGCAGGCCTGTCTGGGATCATGACCCGGTCGGTCTTAGATTCGCTCCGATGTTTCGAGCGATACCGTTTGGACAGGAGATACTGACAGTAGGGTTGTCCGTACGGACTGTACAGCCAGGCGTAGACCTGGTCTTTACCAACGGTTGGAAGCTCGGTTTGCTCATGCTTGAAGTAACCGGCAATAGCATCAGGGATCCAGTGATGGGGTGGGGCGAGATGTTCGATGATGAAATCTCTGAGCGTTGGGTCATGCTCTATCTTCCGCCATTGGTAGCGTCTGGAGCGACGGGAGACCTGGCTTTTGGCTTTTGCTTTCAGCGGGTCATAGACTCCATGCACACTGTTTGTTTTGATTTCGTAGCTTATGGTATTGGGGCTACGGCTGAGGGCGGTAGCTATTTCCCGTAAGCTGCAGTCTCGTTTCAGGAGGATGCTTATCTCGCTCCGCTCTGCGTCACTTAAGCCTGTGAATTGTTTTACCATACGTACACTCTACTATCTGAATGTGCTTATGGCGTGTCCTACTATATTTCAGAATTTCTGTATGAATCCCCGATCATCCAAGACCTTGACGTTCCACCTGAAGGAGTGAACGATCAACAAGATCTGTCGGAGCTTGATAGATGGTATGGCTCACCGACAAATCTTGGGGCTCGTCGCGGGGCTGTTGAGCGAATCCGGAATCGCGATCCTGCAGAAGTTGCTGGTAACGCCGGGCGGGTCATTGCTGCTATTGAGCATTTCTATGTCGAAACCTCGGGCCAGAGCGTTGAGGAGCTTCACCGAAAGGCGGGTGATTTTAGCTTGGCGTTCGAGAGGGATGTATTCAGTCGCATCGTACATTGTACGGCGAACGATTTAGGTGACCCCGTTGAATTAAGAAGCCCAGAAGGCTTAGCAACTGACGCTGAACAAGATGCCATAACGTTGTCGGCAAGCAGTGGTACTCGGGATTCAATAGTTGGGAATACCAGATATGTCTTTGCTAGCAGTGCGTCTCTACTGTCACAGGCGTATGGTGGGCATTCGTACCGTATCACGGATCCTGACGCGGGTTATGTAGTACCTGTGGATCTTGCTGATCTTTCTCTTACACCGCAACAAGCGGATGCCGCCTCTGGCAGCGATGGATCTTCTCCTGATCGCGGAGCTGTCCATCTCAATATGTACGCCGATAACATATACACTATAAAAGACTATAAAAAAGTCCTTGCTCTCTACAGTGCCGCATTGTTTGAAACGGCCGAGAAGGCATTAGATTACTACAGACGTCAACGTGCTACGATAATCGCCGGATGGGATGTGTTAGTGTCAGGCGTTAGCTTCAATCCTGATGCTGCTGCCGTAGAACGAGATCGGTCAATTGGCCGAATGATGCAGCAGCTTATGGAGGTCGGGCACGTCTACCCGCCGTTTGCACCCGAATTCCAGTATCCTGATCGCACGATTGCAGAACGAGTAGATGTGAGTCTATCACACTACTAGCGCGTTAACCTTATCTAAAATTCAAGCATCGAAAGTGTATGTATAGGACTTTCGCACTCACCCCAGGCTAAACACCGTAGCCGGATGTCGCCACTGCTCAGCCACAAATGCTTGTAGTGGATCCCGCTTGACTTGGTAGATCGTCCTGTTTGTAGCCCACGCTTTAGT
>JAJZCD010000025.1 GCA_021851735.1 bacterium
GCCCACGTATCTGCGTGCGGTTGCATGTTTGGTCCTTTTTATTTTTACTGCGTTTTTACGTTCCTGCCCTGGCAGTGTAGCTGGATGTGCTAGATGTGGGTAAGGATTAGGGTTTACCCGTGGGAATCTATTAGCGTCCTTTATGCCGCACCAACGAATTCAAATTCAGAAAAACACCCCTGAAAAACGGGGTGTTTTAGTTTGGTTATTTTGAAAATCGAAAGAGTAACTGTCCCAGCTGGTCCAGACTGGCGCGGAAAGAGTCGCCGCAAGCCTACGGCGTATGCCTGTGCTACAGAGAGCGTTGACAAAGTGGGTGGATCGGGCCGTGAAGCCATTTCGAAAATGATTTGCTATGCTTAGATGTATATGGCCAGTCTTCAAGCAAGAATCGTAAAGCTCATTCTTAAGGCTACGAGTAATCAGCAAGGGTACAAAGTATCCCGTATCAATGCTCATCGCAAAGCGTTTGAACGTAATATGTCAATTCTCTTCCCAAGTTTTCCTAAGAATGTTATGCGATCTTACGTAGCGGGTGTCCCGATTGTCACGATTAACTCATCTGCCAGGAGTCGTTCAATTCTCTATCTCCATGGCGGTGGTTTCGTATTAGGTTCGGCGAAATCACACCGTCAGCACTTGATTCGCTTGGCGAAGATGTGTAATGCAAGAGTCATTGCCATTGAATACGGGCTTTCCCCGGAGCATGCTTACCCTTACGCATTAGAGGAAATCCAAAAAGTTTGGGAAGAGCTTGTTGCGACGAAGCATATTAACGCAAAGAAAACTGTTCTAATGGGAGATTCGGCAGGTGGCGGCTTAGCACTGGCTTCAGTCATGAGATTTCGAGATGCCCATCGGCAACAGCCAAGCTGCGTGGTGCTTTTATCGCCTGCCCTAGATGCTACTTTTAGCGGTGAAAGTTACAAGCAAAAACTTGCCAAAGATCCAATCCTAAATATGCACAAGCTCGAATTCTTTGCACAATCTTATGCACAGCGCCACTCAAGGAGAACGCCCTTCATCTCACCCGTATATGCAGACCTAAAAAAATTACCCCCGATACTTATTCATGCAGGCACCGATGATCTTCTCCTAAGCGATTCGCAGACCGTTGCTAAGAATGCAACTTGTGACGGTACTGATGTGTCATTATTTATCGGCGAAGGTATGTGGCATGGATGGCATTTTTTTGCATCATATGTTCCTGAAGCGAGAACAGCTATGCGGTCTATTGCCCAATATGTAAAGTCTCACACTGCCACCTAAGACACGGCTTACGTTGCTCTGCCACCTAATCCTGTTAGCTTTCGATATGGTAAAGGCATGTTTTGTCAACTAGTTTCGCAACAAGATCTATCACTTCTCAGTATTTGCTAGAATACGAAATTATAGGAGCTATCATGACCGAACTGTTATACATGAAGGATTTTAATGTAATTACATGCGCTGCACGTGTAGTGCGACTTGAGGAGTACGAAGGTGATCAATAGAGAAGAAGGACGGTAATATTCGAGTGCGTTATGCCGTGGCGTAGTGAATATTGAGATCATTATCAGCTAACGTTGGGATAAGTTTGCTATACTAAGAAAAGATTTATAAATATGGAACACATAATCGTTACGGAAATCAGTAAGCATGGGTATCTGGCTATTTTCTTGCTAATGACTCTGGAGTCCGCCTGCATCCCTATACCAAGTGAAGCGGTTATGGGTTTTGGCGGTGCGTTGACAACGGGACTAGCTATCGCAGGGCTATCTATTCATCTTAACTTCTGGGCGATTGTACTACTCGGGACGCTTGGGAATCTGCTCGGCTCTCTTATTGCCTACGCCGTTGGCCGCACTGGTGGTCGTGCGCTCGTTGAACGGTACGGTAAGTACATACTGATCCGCCATCACGATCTTGATAGGGCTGAAGCATTTTTTGCAAAACATGGTGACCCTGCTGTATTCATTAGCCGGATGCTACCAGTTGTACGAACGTTTATCAGCTTTCCGGCTGGTATCGCCGAGATGCCAGTAGGCAAATTCAGCCTGTTCACTGTACTTGGCAGTTTGCCATGGACCCTTGCGCTTGCCTACGCCGGTAGAAGCCTTGCCACCAACTGGCAAACTGTCTCAAAAGCAGCTACACCAATCAGTGTCGTATTCGGACTGGTTATAGCGGTTGTTGTCGTGCGCTGGTATCTAATGCGGCGACAACAAGTTGAGAGCGCTTCTTAAAGCCATGCGCTAGTAGGGTAGGTCTAGCTATAACGTAGCTTAGATAACGCCGGTATGGAATACCGATCTCAGCTTGGAACCCAGGACGGTAGTACTCCAATGACGCGATAAGTAGTCCGATGCCGGATTGCATAAAAATAAACAAATCTGCCGGTCGGACGGTCGAACTGAGTAAGCCGAAATACATAGGCTGGATCAAACCAAGTGCACCTGCAAAGGCCAAGCCAAAACCTATGAGACCGAATAGCATTTTATAAAAACGCTTACGAAAATATGTAACAACAGCAAAGTTGCATAGTAACAGGCCTGCTAGTATTCCGAATGCTGCGGTAAATCCATCGGGTAGCAAAACGGTAAAGTAGAGTGCTGCGTGTGGGGTCAACAGCCCGATAGTGCTATAGATAGTGATGAATAATCCAATGGAAAATATACTGCGATACATGTGGCTACCTCTACAAAGACTATAACAAGTATATCTGTATATTAGCTGTACAAATATTCACTGTTGTTGTATAGCTAGCTTTACCACAATGACTTCAATGCTCAGTTTGTGACTTTCTTGGTGCTGATTTCCCAGTTCGCGACTGAATAGTATCGGTCGGCTGAGAGGTTTAAGATGTGGTCTGTCAGTCCGTAAACGGGACCGCGTGTGATGTATAGGAATCGTGGTTGATATAACCCTAAAGCTGGTGCATCGCTCTGCCAGGCTTGCAAGAAGGGTACGTACTTTATGGCCCGCAATTTGGGATTAAGGCGGGTCCGGCCAGCTTCCAAGGATAAAGTGGCTTGCGTAGACTGATATTCTGAGAAATTCATCTGCGTCGGGCTGTTGCTGTCTGCAGGATTGTTCCCCCAGTAAGCGTATACGTCCGGATCGACGCCTATAGATATGCTGTACAGCAATGCATCATAGTCATGTGTCTCGAGGGTTGTCTGAAAGTCAGTTGGTGACTGTATGACTGGGGTCATATCCACACCCAGCGCTCCCCAGTTTCGCTTGAGTATGGCAACGGTTCGGCGATCCTGAGGTGTATCTCTGACATATAGGCTAAAAGCAAGTGCGGTGCCATTTTTACTGCGAATGCCGTTTTTCCCGCGCACCCAGCCAGCCTTATCTAGTGCTGCGTTAGCTGCCGTTTGATTATACGATGCCTGTCTGTAGGCTGGGTTATAGCCAAGCTGCCCGATAAGTAGCGGCTCACGAACCGGCAGACTAACATACCTGAGACTGTTGAGAATGGCTGGTGTATCAGCTCCTTCCACTAGCGCCTGTCTGACTGGTTTGTTAGCTAGTACTCCGCTTGAGGTTTTGAAAAATACCATGGCGGCGGCTGTCGAGGGAAAACTTATAGATGTGACATCACTGGCATGCCGTAGGGAGGCTGGAACTTCATTAAGGCCTGCCATCGCATTAATGGTCCGTTGCTGAAAGGCGGTAATCATTGCGGATTTATTGCCGAATGCATGTATTACAAAACCGCTTAATTTGGGCGTGCCGCCGACGTAGTGTTTAAAGGGCTTCAATGCAACTAGGTCGACGACCTTACTGGGGTCAGTATTAGCATTAATTTGTACGGCTTGCCATGCGAATGGTCCGGCCCCTACCGGATGTGTGGTGTTAAATGAACTAGCGCGCAACTCACTGGGTGAGACGTGGTCTAACAGGTGTTTTGGTAGGATACCAGTGGTCAAGCCATAGGGGAATGGGCTAAAGGCATTGGGAAGGCCAAAATCGATTGTATATTTATTAGAGGCGACAATCGTAATATTTTGCCAGCTTGATAATAATGGTGATTGTACGGCAGGATTTTGAATCAGATGATAGGTAAACACGACATCTTCAGCGGTGAGCGGCTTGCCGTCTTGCCACGTCAGATTATGGCGCAAATGCACTACGTAATGTTGGCCGGTGCTGTCGACGCTATAGCTGCTGGCTAAGTCTCCAACTAGCTTGTTGTGGTTGTTATATTTAAACAGTCCGGCAAAAATTAACCGTGACACAGCACGATCAACTGGGCCGGTCGCAAACAATGGGTTCGCGTTGCTGTATGTACCGACTAAGCCTTCATTATATATCCCCCCCGAGGTAGGCTGCACGGTTTGATAGTATGCGCTCAGTGTCAATGTCTGCCCGATAGTGCATGCTGTTACCAGGGCTACTAGTATGAGCCAGCCAAATGTAAAACGCCTTACTCGCAACATTCGGTCAAGCCGACCAAAGAGGTTAGTCTCGATTGATTTCTCTGCAGCGTCTGTCACTGCCTCTACTTGCTTTTGCCGGCGCCGAACTTTGCGCCGCATACGCAATCGAGTTTTCTGGCTTACTAGACTCATTTAGCCGTGTACCGCCTGTGCGCGTATTGCCGAGTGAACATTAGTTAAAATATGACACCAAACAACAGCGAAAGCGTAAATGTAATCGCCATGATGATGGTGAGTTGGTAGATAGTCTTATCGGTACCGCGACGCTCGGTATTGACTTCGCCGCTGCTGCCGAGGCCAGCGCCTAGTGAGGCGCCACGAGTCTGGACCAGTATCAACAGGACCATACATAACATCGACCCGATTGAAATGTAGTTGTATATCGACATGTTGTTGTAACGCTTCCTTACCTTTTCTCTAAGTATACCAAATGCATACCACTTACTTCTCATACTCATAATAGTACATGCGGGCATGGGCTAGCAATATCATACCCACTTTTGTTACGTAGTTAGGCGGTGTATTGAGCGCTACCGTTGTTCAAGTATAGCGGTTACTAAATAGTTTACCAGCCCGATAATAATGCCAGTAAGGATTGCTGCGCCAAAGCTGGTAATGTGAAGTGGCGCGTATACCTTGCTTACTAGATATACGGTAGCGCCGTTAATGACGAGCATAAATAGTCCTAATGTGAGTAAAAGCGCTGGTAAGCTGAGGAGAACTAGCAGTGGTTTTAGGATAGCGTTTATGATGGCGAGCAGTAGCCCGGACATAATAATGACGCCATAGTTTCTGTCATAGGATACACTGTTGCTCAGCAAGCCGGCGGCGATCCAAAGGCCAAGCGAACACACCACCCAGCGCAGTGATAAACGATACCAGAAACCTTTGTGTGCAGTAGCCTGCATAATATAGTCCTATTGTACGGCCACAAGTTCACGCGGGCAAGCGGCGCTTAATACGGTATTGCCGGTGGATGTTATTAGAACATTGTCTTCTATGCGGACCCCGATTCCTTCCTCGGGAATATATATACCTGGCTCACAGGTAATAACCATGTTCTCCTGCCAAGGCTCCCTATAGTCCCCAACGTCATGTGTATCAAGCCCTAAGAAGTGTGATGTAGCGTGTGGGAAGTACTTATGAATAGCGTCATCGGTAACCTCAGTGATGACACCTAACGCTCGTAGCTGTTCACCCATGTATGTTCTTACGCGGCGTTCATAGTCAAGCGGCAATATCCCTGGTTTAATCTGGCTCAGGGCGAAATCTTGCACTGCAGCGACGGCACGGAAAATCTCAGCTGCTCGACCCCTGATAGGCTGCTGCGACACGGTACGAGTGATATCTGCGGCGTAATGTTCTACGCTAGCGCCAACGTCTAATACGATCACGTCATGTAAAGCAATGACTCCATCGTTTGCCGTGTGATGTAGCGTTGTACTGTGTCGCCCTGCACCGACAACTGGCGCGAATGCATGTGATTCAGCGCCACGATTTCTAAACCCATAACTCAAGGCTGCCTCAATCTGGTACTCACGCGTCGCGGTTGCTAGGGTGTCTTTTGTTACTATCTCTTGTAATGTTTCGGTAGTTATATCTATAGCACTTTGTATAGCGCGCAGTTCTTGGGGTTGCTTTATGCAGCGCAGTGCGGCCATTTCTGGACGGACGTCTTGAAACGATAGTCGTGGGTTATAGCGCTTCAGCTTGGCGATAAGCCTACGTCGATATGGTAGTGTGTGCAGCCCGTGGCGCTTCATGAAAGCTGGTGGACTCGCCAGAACTGCTACGGTTCGCTGGTCCTGCAAACTGCTCTTTAGACGTTGCCAGCCAACTCGAGCGTCCAATATAGTTTGGATACCGGATCGTGCGGCATACGCAGTTAGATCATGTGCACCATCGAATGCTTCACGTTCAAAACTAAGTACCGGCACAATGAGATACGTTTCGTTCGCGAGTATAACAAGTGTCAGATCTGGATTGTTTATCCCTGTTAAGTACCAAAAGCTACTATCCTGGTGAAATGTGGTTGGTTCATCCCCGCTCCGTTGCATCAGGCCATTGCCGGTAATGACAATCGGAATGTTACTGCCTATGCGGTTACGTAATGCTTGGCGGTTACGAATAAAAAAATCTGCGCTAAAGAATGTATCCATTAGATGAACAGTATAAATTAGTGGCGTGTCAAACGCCACCAAAGACTTGGTCCAGGTAGTGGTTTTGTAAGTACTAATGATGTTGTTGTTTGCGTGCTTCCAGCTGACACTTCTAACCTGCCGATTGTGCCGGTATAGATGCCAGCGTGTATCTGGTGCTTTTCCCGGATATGTTCTGATTTCCATCGTACTACGCGTAGTGTGCCTCTTGTAGCAACGGGAACGGAAGACCCCCATGCATCGTGCATAGTCCCAACGACTTGATTAGCGCGTACGACGGTCACTTGTTCGAAGCCATGTTCAAGCGATACGGCTAACGTCGTGCTGTTCTGTAGGGCGGTTTCTAGGCTCGGTGCATCCATTACGACGCCAGTTAGGGGTATCACTTGCTTACCTACCTTTGTTGTGGCGGTAAATAGGAATGCGCCAGTATCAACAGCGTTGTTGCCAGTCTTCAAACCAGTTATACCATGCACGCCAAGCACGGTGTCATAGTTGTGGACGATACCAACCCCAGGCAACGTAGCAGTAGACTTATCCGCAATTTGTAGCAGCACAGGTGTTTTGAGCGCTAGCTCACCTAGCTTTGCTAAATCGTATGCGGTGCTTGTAGTGCCGGAGTCAAAGCCACTGGCATCAGGCCCGATATGGGTCTGCGTCATACCATGCTGGGTCAGAAACTGGGTAGCATACCTGGCGTATGCGGCGTGGCTGCCGAATACCCAGTTAGCTAATGAGTCGGCAATGTTGTCGGCTGAGGGCAACATAAGCGCCTCTAAAGCTTGATACTCCGTAAACTGCTGCCCTTGGGCAACTGGTAATAGTGAGCCATCCTCAGCAAGATATTTTTTATATAACGCCACGTCGCTTGGTCCAATCGTGTACGTTGGCCCGCTCTGCCCTAAAGAAAGCGGTTGTTTTTGCAAGACGCACAACGCGGTGATTACCTTAGTAATGCTCGCAGTTGCGAGTGGCGTCATAGTGCCATGGGTGGCCAGTATGCCGTACCCACTCGCTGCAACGGCGGCCTGTCCGTATGTGGGCCACGCGAGCGTAGCAAAGCTAGCAGGTTTTGGCAGCCGTATCCGGATGGTGGCAGTTGGTGTCGGTAGTGGCCGGCTATAGTTTATTACCCCGGCTGCGACGACACCTATCAGGAGGACTATGCCTAACAGTCGAATACTATGATGGCGTACTGGCTGCTTACGGCGGCTCGGTTCAATTATGTGCATATGGTACGCCTATAGTATCATTTTATGCTTGCCAGAGTGCTGGTAAAACATAACCTGCATATTACCTCCATGCCGTACACTAACTTTGGCAGAAATGCGACAGCAGTAAGGCTACTGTGGTAAAACTATCTACCGTTCTATGGTTATTTCAGCTATACTAGTATATGCAAAATGAACACAGGGAGTGAGGGACCATGGTACTGGCAATAGTTATTATTGGCATAATTGTCATAGCCGCATTTATATTTGGCGGTATGTATAACGGGCTTGTGCGGTTAAATGTTCGTGCCGATGAAGCTTGGAGCGACATAACAGTTCAGCTTAAGCGCCGTGCTGATTTAATACCGAACTTGGTGAATACGGTTAAGGGCTACGAAAAACACGAAAAGTCTGTCTTTGAGAACGTTACGGCTGCTCGTGCGCAGACGCTGAGTGCCGCTTCACCGGCCGAAGCCGGTAAGGCTGAAAATCAGTTTCAGCAAACGCTTAAGAGCTTGTTCGCGGTAGCTGAGGCGTATCCTGACCTGAAAGCATCGCAGAACTTTCAGCAGTTGCAGGCGGAACTTACCGATACTGAAGACAAAATCCAAGCAAGCCGCCGTTTTTATAACAGTATAGTGCGTGATTTCAACATGAAGCGCCAGGAGTTCCCTACTCGAACCATAGCTAACAGGTTCGGATTTAATAAGGATAAAGAGTTCTTTGAAGTCGACGAAGCGCAGTTGGCGTCTATACAGAAGCCAGTTGACGTACAATTTTAGGGAGAGGTTCTGAGGGAACGTTAGTAGTGTCTCTTGTCTCGGCTATTGACCTTGCAAAGACAATAAAACCGGACTTACATAGCTTCAGAATATTAATGGGAATATAAAACATATGTACAGTGAAATAGCTAGCAATAAGCGTAAAACCATCGTTATATTGTCTGCGTTCGTGGCGTTCGTGATATTGTTAGCGTGGCTCCTCGGACAGCTGTACGGTCAGAGTAGCATGTATTTCGTGCTGATTTTTGGCGTGGTCTACGCAGCGATTAGCTACTTTGCTGGTGCTCGGATGAGTCTGGCGGTAAATGGAGCCCAGGAGATCCAAAAAAGCGACAATCCCCGCCTCTGGCGGACGGTAGAGAACTTGGCAATTACTGATGGCTTGCCTATGCCGCGGGTATATATAATCGATGATCCGGCACCGAACGCGTTTGCTACCGGTCGTAACCCGAACAACTCTGCGGTTTGTGTGACGAGCGGGTTGCTACAAATAATGAACGATGATGAGTTGACAGGCGTGCTGGCACATGAGTTGGGCCACATTAAGAACTATGACATTAGGGTTAGTATGATAGCATTCGCGCTAGCTGCCGTTGTGGCAATTGTGGCAGATTTTATTTTACAGATGACGTGGTTCCGTAATAACGATAATGAGAACGATAGTCCATTGCTTCTGGCTGCTGGCATTGCCGCAGCGATCATTGCCCCGTTAGTGGCAGTGATAATACAGCTCGCAATTTCGCGTAAGCGTGAATATCTAGCTGACGCTACCGGTGCGCTTACTACGCGCTATCCTGAAGGCCTGGCCAGTGCGCTTGAAAAAATTGGCAAAACCGGCGGCACATTACAGCGTCAGAATACAGCTACGGCTCATTTTTTCTTCGTAAACCCGCTTCGTGGACACAGTTTGACTAACCTGTTTAGCACCCATCCACCTATTCAGGAGCGAGTGCACCGGTTGCGTGAAATGGGGACACATGTCTAAGGCAAGTACTAAAGTAAAAGAAGCTAGTGCCAAGCGAAAGACAACGAAGCAAGCCCATAGCGCTAAGGCCCAAAAGGCGCTATCAAAAAAGAAGCCTGTGCTTAAAACGGTACCCGCTGGGACGCGACGCCTACAAGCACCAAAAGCGGTGTGGTATAACCCGCTGACTTGGCATCACCGACCGCCCGTGCCGGATTATAAGCCGCTACCGAAAGCACGCATTATTTTTTGGCGCGTGTTGCAGCAGTTTTGGCAAAACCGGGAGTTGTTTGGCGGCGTTATCCTTGTGTATGGCATCTTAAACTTGGTGCTGGTACGGGGCTTGTCTGGAAGCGCGAATCTGGCGGCATTTAAAGCGCAAACTGAAGCACTGGCGCATGGTGTTACTGGCGGGCTACTAACGTCTTTTGGCGGTTTTGCATATTTGCTATCGACCTCTGGTAGTGGAAACGCGGCAACGTCTGGCGTGTACCAGTCTCTGCTACTGCTAATATGTAGCTTGGCGTTCATTTGGGTGTTACGGCAAACTATTGCACATCACCGCGTACGTATACGGGATAGTTTTTACCACGGAATGTATCCGTTAATACCGTTTTTACTTACGTTTTTGCTCTTAGCGATACAACTACTTCCGCTAGTGATTGGTGGAAGTTTGTATAGCCTGGTTACACTCAGCGGTATAGAGGTATACATATGGGGACGGTTGTTTTGGCTGGCGCTCTTTATACTGTTGGCCTTATGGTCGCTCCGTATGGTCACCGCCACAATATTTGCTTTGTATATAGTGACATTACCTGATATGACCCCCATGAAAGCTTACAAGAGCGCTAGACAATTGGTATACGGTAGACGCTTGTTGTTGTGGCGCAAGATTATATTTCTACCTGTAGCGCTGCTAGCTGTGGCCGCTGCTATAGAGATTCCGCTAATATTTTTCGCAACTCCACTTGCGCAATGGGTATTATTTGCACTCAGCATGGCTGCCCTACCGGTTGTACATGGATATTTGTATAATTTATATCGGGAAATGCTATAGGCATAGCAAACAGTACGTCGTACTTGCGCAATAAGTTGACCTACGCTGTTCGTGGGTGTGCGCTGTAAACTTGAGAGGTTATGATGGCAACGATTGGATACCAGAAGAAACGTGTCGCTGAACTGCGGGCTTTGCTCGATCAGTATAATTATGAGTACCATGTGCTCGATGAACCGTCCGTCAGTGACGCCGTTTATGATGGCCTGATGCATGAACTAAAAGAATTAGAAGCTGCTAACCCTTCGCTTATTACACCAACCAGCCCAACGCAACGCGTGCTTAACGCGCCCCTTGATAAGTTTGAGAAAGTTGCGCACCGTAAACAGATGATCAGCATTAATGATGTATTTGACCGTAAAGATGTGGAGGCCTGGGTGCGGCGTATGGATAAAGTGCTGCCCGGACATGATCATGAGTTTTTCTGTGATACCAAAAAAGACGGACTTGCCTGCGCGCTTGTGTACCAAGATGGCGTTTTTACACAGGCGGTGACACGCGGTGATGGTCAAGTTGGCGAAGATGTTACTGCGAATGTACGTACTATAGTAAATGTGCCGTTACGCCTTCGCAAGACAAGCAAAACCTCATTATTTCTGCATGGTCGTACCGAAATTCGTGGCGAGATAGTAATGTTTAAGAAGGATTTTGAACGCTTAAATTTGCAGCGGGAAACCGCTGGCTTGGCTCCTTTCAAGAACCCTCGTAATTTGGCGGCCGGTACTATTCGCCAGCTAGACCCTCGACTTGTTGCGGAGCGGCCATTGCGATTTGTTGGGTATGATCTGCTTCGTGACAATGCAGCCGAAGTCCCTACTAGTATGTTTGCATATGAAACAATGAGTGCGCTTGGTATATACCGTAGCCCTGAAGCCAGCGTATTTACTGGGTTAAACGACGTAATGCATTATGTCGCAGACTGGGACGAACGGCGTCATTCCTTGCCGTATAGCACTGACGGGCTGGTCGTGAAAGTTAACGATCGAGCACAGTATGACGCGCTTGGCAGCGTAGGTAAATACCCGCGCGGTGCAGTTGCATATAAATATGCAGCCGAGCAGGCTGTTACTCGTGTACAGGATATTGTGATCAGCATTGGTCGGACCGGTGCGGCGACACCTGTTGCAGTTTTTGATCCAGTAAATGTTGCGGGAACTACAGTGCAGCACGCTTCCCTGCATAACGCTGATGAAATTGCGCGCAAAGATGTGCGGGTGGGCGATACAGTAGTTATCTATAAAGCCGGGGATATTATTCCACAGGTGGAAAGTGTAGTGATGGAGCTGCGACCGAAAACGGCGCGGCCATTTAATTACGAGCAAGCGCTCGCCGCGCAATATCCCGAGTTGAAGTTTGACCGGCCGGAGGGTGAAGCAGTGTATCGTGTGCGGGGTGCAAGTGGCACGATTCTGCTGAAGCAGGCGCTTATTCACTTTGCATCAAAAGCCGCTCTTGATATCGATACTCTCGGAGAAAAGAACGTGGCAGCTCTCGTAGACGCGGGGCTGACGCATGATTTAGCGGATATATATACTGTCACCAAAGAACAGCTGATGAATCTGGACCGGTTCGCGGATATATCCGCCCAGAAGCTCGTTCATGCTATAGGCGCTAAAAAATCGCCACCACTTGAACGCTTCGTCTATGGGCTGGGGATTCGTCACGTTGGCGTACAAACTGCCATTGACCTGACCAACCATTTTGGTTCTATGAACGCATTAGAACACGCTACGATCGACCAGCTCCAGGTTGTTGACGGCGTGGGCGTAGTAGTAGCCGAAAGCATAGTCGCTTGGTTTGCTGATGATGACAATGAAGCTATGCTACGCAAGTTTGAACACCTTGGCGTACGGCCTCAGTTTGAACGGAAGGCGGGTCGTCTAACCGGCCAGAGTTTCGTGATAACGGGTACGCTTGAAAGTATGAGTCGTGACGAGGCTGCTGAGCAGATTCGTGCACTTGGCGGTACCTTCCAGAGTGCAGTTGCAAAAGACACAACCTACCTTGTGGTGGGCGGCAAGGTAGGCGCAAGTAAACTCAAAAAGGCACAGGAATACGGTACGCAGGTCATTAACGAAGCGCTGTTACTAGAGTTGCTCAAAAACCCCTAGGTGGTGCTATAGCTAGTCTTAGCTTCGTGCGTTCCTATAGTATGACTTCTCATTATGGCGCGTTGTATGTGTATAGGCGCATTGTGATGAGGCCATGGTACACTACCTATAAAGTAGTAGCTAGTTCGAATAGACTATATGGAGGTAGACTGAGTAACCCATGGATGGCATAACGTTTATAACGGGTAATCTAAACAAAGCAAATTTTCTTGCGGAACATTTAGGCATATCTCTGAAACACCAGAAGCTCGACCTTGATGAGATACAATCGCTCGATCCACATACAGTTGTTGAGCATAAAGTGCGACAGGCCTACAGTATATTACAAAAGCCCGTGCTTGTAGAAGATGCCGGGCTTGTATTTACGGCCATGGGCAAGTTACCAGGCACTTTTGTAAAGTGGTTCCTTGAGGAAATTGGATGCGACGGGTTAGTACGTCTTGCGGACAGCCTGTCTGAGCGAACGGCCGTTGGCCGGGTATGCTATGGCCTGTACGACGGGTCAACGCTTCATTTCTTTGAAGGCGAGATGCATGGCCGTATAGCTGAAAAGGTGGGACATGGCGAGCAAGGCTTTGGGTTTGACTCGATCTTTATGAATGATGGTTTTGACACTACGCGATCGCAAATGACCGTTGAGGAGTATGTTAGAACGTCATATCGGACTCCTGCAATTAAGAAACTTCGTAGCTTTTTGGAGCAGCTAGAAGCGCACAAGTCTTAATTGCCGTACCGCTTATGCTACTATAAGGGTATTACGGGTCACATAAGGAGCGGTCATGTCTCATAGCGAGGGTTCTAATACGGTACGGCAGGATAATGGCTTTGGTGCGAAAGTACGATCGGCCAGGGACGCTGCTAAACGTGTGATCGGTATACAAGAGTATCATGCTCTGAAATCGCCACAACCTGATGTATTATTCTCCCCTGTTGAGCCTGTGTCCCACGAAAGTAAGCTACATGTGGTAGCTGCCGTTTCAGTGGGAATTGTTATGCTGGCGGTAATTAGTGGTACTTGGTTATGGATGGCACAACGCAGCACTCCCAATGCGGTATTCACGGCGGCGATTAGTAAACTACTTGATGCCAAGACGGTCACGCAAAAGTTTAGCGTGAGCTCATTAACAGGGGTAGTTGCCTTTGATGCGTCAAACCCGACACACCCACTCGTGAGCAGTACGGCAATGATTAGTAACTCCGGTATGACGGTAACGGTGAACGGGTACGGTTCTCTTAAAAATGATTATATAAAATATGCAAGCCTTGGTAGCCCGACACTCGATACTATGTTTCCTGGGATGGTAGGTACGTGGGTCCAAGTACGGACTAACGGTAAACTAGCCCATGGCGTTGATTCGCAACTAGTGGAGTTTGCAGATCCCCGTGATATGGCATTCGGTGACTTTATTATTGGAAACTTCTCAGCCAACGATCGTCGTATTCTACTGGCCTACATCGCTAAGCATAAGGTCTATACATATGACAAGAACCAAGTCGGGGCTACTACCATGAATGGGAGCGAGGTATACGTATATACCGTCCATGAAAATGTTGCGCAGGTTAAAGCGCTGAATAAAAAAGCAGCGGCAATGCTGCACATACCCGTGGCGCAGATTAAGTCAATTCTCGGCCTTGTCGGTAGCGCTAGTGCAACCCAGTTATATGTTGATGTGAATAGTCATGCTATCGTCAAATACACTTCAGTCGTTGATGGTCAAACTATTTTCGGTAGCTACACAAATTACAATACTACTTCCTTACCCAAAAAACCTGCTGGAAGCATAACATGGAAACAGTTCGAGCGTAAGCAGTCAAGCAGCCCTAACGTACTAGGGCCGGGGTCCTCTAGCGGGGCCAATCAGCCGATGCAGAGTGCATAGCGCTATATTGTATCGTATGTTGTTTTGTCTCCGAAACTTGACAATCACATAAAAACACTTATGATTAAAGTAATTCGTGCGCTTACAAAGCGGCGCTTGAAGAAACAAACATTTTCAAAACAAAATGCCTCTCACTCGCCGCAGGGTGGGCGCGCACGATATAAATAACCAGGTATATCCTGGTTTTTTATTTTTAGCTTTTTACGCTATAATCACCACTGTTCTAAGCTTAGAATTCTTTGTAACCTAATAGCGGTATAAAGGGGAGTAGCTCAGTTGGTAGAGCACCGGTCTCCAAAACCGGGTGTCGCAGGTTCAAGTCCTGTCTCCCCTGCCACGTTTTTTGTAATCTGTTATTTTTCGAGTGATAGAACCGCGACCTCTGTTGCGGGCTGTTTAATTTATTCATGAAGATTCTCTCCTATCTCTGTTAAGAAAGTTCGAGTCCTATTTCCCACCTATACAATTGGTCGTTTTAGTGTTAAGGTAGGCTTTTTAAAATTATTGTTTTGGTATAGTTAATATATGAATTTATCCGACAAGCTTATCCCAAGGCATACAGCTCTTATCGTAATCGACATTCAAAATGACTTTTGCTCTCCGGATGGTGTAATGGGTCGTAAGGGCAAGGATACCTCAGGTATGCCAGCTCTAGTTGCTAGGCTGCAAAAACTTATCGCCATTTGCGATAGGATGCAGATCCCTGTGTTATATACCCAGCAGCTGTACGACAGAAGTAAGTTAAATAGCCTTCAGAAGGAACAGTATGACCTTGACGGCAAGTTAATCACTTGTGATGTAGCTGGAGACGGCTGGAAGTTCTTTATGCTCGACCCACCAGCTGATAAGGTATATCCCAAATACAACTACAACATTTTCTCTAACGATCAACTTAAGAATGACCTGGCTGAACTGGGCATAAAGACTATAATCGCTACAGGAGTGTCTACGCAGATATGTGTCGAAACGGCTATTCGGAATGGCTTTGATCTTGGCTACAAGATAGTAGTCCCGGAAGATTTAGTAGCTACCACTTCCGATGACCCCGATACACAGCTCAGAACGCTCAATTTAGTACGAAAAACTTACGGTGTTGTTAGCAGTCTTGAAGAAGTCTCAGCTATTCTGGATTCAGAATAGCGTTTTCGCCAACAGATGTAAAAGTTCTATCTTCGTCCAACCACCCCAGCCATAATATTGCAGACAAGTCAATATGCTTATTTTTATTGACTATTTTTATTAAATTGGACTGACTATCTGTTAAAGTAGGTTCATGACAACTAATCCAAAAGCTACAACAATACTTTGTTACGGTGACTCTAATACCTGGGGCCAAAAACCCGATAAGTCTGGCCGCTATCCCGTTGACGTCAGGTGGACAGGCAGGCTGCAAAAGCAGCTTGGCGAAGACTACTATGTGATAGAAGAAGGGCTTAGTAGCCGGACTACTGACCTTGAGTATGCCAAAAAGCCCGGGCGGAACGGTAAGACTTACCTGATGCCATGTCTTGTTAGTCAGAACCCTATTGATCTCGTTATCCTGATGCTTGGTACAAACGATCTTAAGGTTGAGTTCAACCGCTCTCCGGAAGATATAGCTAATGCTGTCAAAGGCTTGGTGGCTGACATTAAGGAATACGCCTTCGTTAAGCCGAATGTGCCACCAAAAGTGCTGGTTGTCGGCCCTATACATGTCAACGATCAGGCCCGTGACTTCCAAGATCTCTACGGGGGCGTGTATTACGATGCTGGGTCGGCTGCTAAATCTCGCCTGCTCGCAGATGCCCTGCAGAGTATTGTAAATGAAACCGAAAGTGCGTTCTTTGACGCAAGTACTGTTTCTGAGCCCGGGGAGGATGGTATACACTTCAGCGAAGCAGCCCACGCCGCTTTGGCTAGCGCGTTGGTTCAACATGTTCATGACTTGGTTCCCCGTCCGTAAAATCGGTGTATTTCGAATCCATTTGAAATAGCACTTTCATCAACAGATACAAAAGTTCTATCTTCGTCCAACCACCCCTGCCATTATTTTTTTACAAAAACCACCTCTGTCGAGTGTAGACTTTTCGTTGCGAAATAAGCATGCGATTCTCGTTTCCCCTGAGTGTTAAGGCTAATCCTTACCCACATCTAGCACATCCAGCTACACTGCCAGGGCAGGAACGTAAAAACGCAGTAAAAATAAAAAGGACCAAACATGCAACCGCACGCAGATACGTGGGCTGCCCAGCAGTTCAGCA
>JAJZCD010000026.1 GCA_021851735.1 bacterium
CCGATCTTTTGTATAATTATCGTTGCTCATACAATCTTTTTCCTTCCCGCCAATATCCGGCGCCAATGATACGGATACGGCTTTCCCTTATAGTGAATCTTACTGCGGCAATCCTGCCGTTCCTAGTTTTCCCAATACAGAAATATCTTTTCTCACGCGCAGAGTGTTTCTGGTCTAGTATTACGATCCTTTTATCATCAGAAAAGACATGCTTGGCTTCGTGGAACGAAATGTCATGTTTAGCAATATTTTGTTGGTTCTTGCTGTCATGCCACTCGAATTCCATACTTACTATTATACATACATTTGTATGGTCAGCGATTAATTCCATCCAAGATAAAATACCCCACAAAAAGTGGGGTATTACTGCTTAGGGTTCATTTGGTGCAGCACTATTCGTGAAAATGTAACTTTTATCATGGGTGACATATAAGGTTTCAACCGGCATGTGCTGTACACCGATAGCTAAGTTGTAACCGTCATTTCAATCTGTAAAATACCACTTTTTGTCCCGTGAGGTCGTCTTCGTTGGACGTAAGTTGAAACCACGGCGCCGAGCATGAGCTAAAAATAGATTACAGGCGGATGATGATTTTTCCGTGCGTATGCCTCGTAGCCAGTAGCGTCACGGCATCATGAATCTGTTCGATGGGGTACGTCGCTTCGATAGGCACGGTCAATTTGCCAGCAATGATGGCATCGGTAACCTGCGTAAGCGCACCCGGTTTCGCATCGATGGCACCTGTGGCGCGCACGGCTTGAGAGACATTCGCCTGTGCTGCGACAGTAGAAATACGATCTGGTGAAACACCGAGCTTCAACGCGGCTTCGGCCGTTTCGGTACCAAATAAATCAGCCGCAGCGGTGATGCCGCTGGGCGCGAGCTCCTTCACTCGGTCGACCAGTCCTTCGCCATACGCCACCGGTTCGACGCCAAGATCGCGCAAAAAGTCAAACGTGCCCTCGGACGCTGTGCCGATCACTCGAGCACCGGCTAACTTCGCGAGCTGAATGGCAAAGATTCCCACGCCGCCCGCGGCGCCGCCTATCAGCACCGTGTCACCTTCGTGAATATCGATCGCTTCGAGTGCCGCGACGGCCGTACGGCCTGCAACGGTCAACGTACTGGCAATCTCGTCGCTGACACCATCTGGTGTGTGCCAGAGTATGCCTCCCGGCTGTACGACGACGAAGTCAGCGATAGAGCGGGCAATAGCCCCGCCATATACGCGGTCTCCGACCGAAAAGTCGCTCACGCCATCTCCCACTTCATCGACGACACCAGCAAAATCGCTTCCAAATCCCGCGGGCGGCGTTATGCCGAACCGTTCGGCCAGCTGAGGCATGGAGCTAATGGCCGGATCCATAGGATTGAGATCGGCAAAGGTCACCTTGACGCGGACTTCACCAGCACCCGCATGTGGCTCGGATATGTCCTTCACTTCCAACACTTCCGGCCCACCAAATTTTTCAAAAATTACCGCTCTGCTCATATGTGTACCCCTGTTGGCTTTGGTTATGTTTACTATGTACAGTCTAGCAGAATGAAACTGCCGGGGCACGCGACTCCTAACTATTGCTTTCGGTTCGACCATGAGTCAATGTCGCTATCGGCCCAAACAAAAAAGCCCCGAAGGGCTTCAATCTACAAGTTGATGCGCTCGGGCGCACTTTCATTCCAACGCCTTTTGAGGTGGTTGGATGTCCTCCGACCAGAAGAGAACCTCTAGCGAGGAGTTACTACACCCTTGTGAATATACTCCTTGATTAGAGACTGGTACGGTACGTTAGTTTCGTTAGCTCGTTCCTTAACTCGATTCAAGTCGGCCACAGATATCCTAATAGATACTGGCCTAGTAGTGGGCTTCAGATTAGGGAAACTGACGCGCTCAAAGTCACTGGGCTCAAAGTGCTCGCTCAGATCGACTTTGCTCCAGAACTCCCGCTCCTCGTCTTCGTTTTTAAATTTAGGTACCTTAATTTGTTTTTTCATATAATTCGATCTCCTTTCTCTTTGTGACATCACGGGCAGATATCACTCTTACTTTTCCGTTTCTAAGAGTAAAAGCTAAGTACAGTAATCGGTTCTGTCTCGTTTTACCCAGTAAGATAAAACGACCTTCAAGATCCGAATGGAGTTTATCTTTCAAAATTGCTTTTTTAGGATCGAAGAAAACTTCCTCACACTCCCAGTCTTCAACATTATGACTACGCTTATTCTTGCCACTATTTCCGGCGTCCCACTCAAACTGCAACGGATCAGAAATGATAGCCATGTATATACTGTATTATACACTCTTAAGCTAGTCAAGGTCGCAATAGACCAATGAATCGCGTTGGAAGTTCGTCCGCAAATAGCAAAATAGACCAATTAGTCGAACACTGAATTGGCCCGTATTATGGGTATTATAAGGTTATCAAAGTTGAGAGGTCACAATTGGTGCAAGATAGTTGACACATTTCAAACATCTGCAATAGAACAGACACGCAATGCAAAGCTTGAAAACCTCGTGGACGTATTTGGTTTATCAGGCAGCTTGTTCAAGTCGTGACTCGACGCGATGTAGAAGAACTTCATAGCGTGAGCGTGTCTCATCTTCCGCTAATCGCTTTTCACGTACTGTGTCGAAGCCCTTCAGGTTGACAGGAACAACTTCAAAAGTCACTGGTTCCTTGTACTGAGTGGCGGTAGTGTCCAATACAGTACCGTCGATCAGCACATTACAATAATGAGTTTCCTTGAAGCCATCTCCGGTTACTCTGTATCGTAACAAATCACCGCCGAGATATTTTTGAACAACAAGAGAAGACACAACACATTGGCCACGTGCCGGATTATTTTCGTTCCACGCCGTGGCATCAAAACTTGTCTCTCCCGACCAGGAATTCTGTAGAGCTTTGACTAGTTCTTCAATGGAAGGCTTCATAACGAAAGTATAACAAAAAAAGACCTGACGGTCTCTTCATGAAAGCACAGGCATAATGGTGCGCTTGACGCACTTTCATTCCAACACCTTTTGGGGTGGATGAATGTTTTATCTGGTGCACTTAGTAGGTAAAAGCCTCACCTTATCTCTGATGAGCTCGCTCGATGGAGGAAGATATTGGAGGGACCGTATGAGGAGTATCTGCTTAGTAGGTGAGAGGCGGGAGTTACACTGTCTCACATAGAGTACGGTAGTGTGCTATTGCGCTTTCGGGTGTACTTTGCGTCTCCATATCAGCCACACGCCAGTACATAAGCCAATAACAAAGACGATGAGGATTGTTACGAATGGTGAGTTGCTCGATGGTTTATTGCTTGAAGCAGTAACGACGTGCACTACTGGTTGTGTTACTGCAGCAAAGGAAAGCAGAGCTGTACCATTCCTAGTACCAAGGAGGGTAATTTTAATGTCAGGCTTACCACTGCCGGTTACGTTGTATTCGTCAGTGTCGCCAGTTTGGATAGTAACGGTACGGGGGGTAGATCTTAGGGTTAGGGTGACGTAGTCCCCTCCCACATTATCTATGGTGACACTGTGGGTCTCAGTCCCTACTTTAAAGTAGACAACTTGGCTTGCTGTCATGCTCTCATGCTCACCAGTTCCCGAGGTGTAGTTAGTGTAGTTGTTGAGGGTAATGGGCGTAGCTTGCGTCTGTGTGGGCATAGTACTTGAACTCGTAGCTGTTTGGGTACTCGAAGTGGTAGTGATATTCGTTTGCCGTGTTTGGGCTGCAGTAGGTGTGGAAGTGTTTATGGGGGTGCTGGGAGGTAGCGGAGCGGTAATGGTTACCGAGCCGACGGCTGAATAGTTAGACACATTACCTACAGCATCAGTAGTCTTTACTCTAACGTACCATGTAGCGGGAGTTAAGGTTACTGGAAGGACTATTGAGTTAGTCTTAGCCGTAGTAGATGAAACGTTAGAAGTAAATGTTGAGCTTGTTGACCACTCTACAGTGTATGGAGTAGAAGCTAAGCCGCTGCCGCTATCGGCTGAAGCAGCCCAGCTCCACGTGGGAGTAGTGTTAGTTGTTGAGCTTAGTGAAGTTGATGGAGTTCCTGGAACAGTTGGTGGTGTCGTATCCACCTGAAAGGCAACCGCTCCACTGTTAGCGGTTGCATAGCTGGAGGTTGTGCCTAGCGAATCCAAGGCTTCTACTCGCCAGTAGTAGCTTCCGTCTGGCAGGGCTTGGCCTGAAGTGCCTGTGGTGTATGTTCCACTGCCCGTTGCCTGGCCAACCGTGAAGCTCGTGCTCCCTTGGGAAGCTAGAGCGGAGGTGTAGTCAATGAGGGGGCTGGTGAAGCTGGCGTTATTGGCTATTTGGATACGGTATTGGACTTGAGCTGATGGGGCGGTGTCACTGAGAGAGAAAGAGAATGTGGGAGCATTGTTATTTGAGTAAGTCCCATTAGTAGAAGCAGTAGGACCTAAAGAGTTGGGGGTGTTGGGAGGAAGAGCGATGGAAGCGTAGTAGACAGTGGACAATTCGCTTGAACTCGAAGAGCCCCCTAGTTCATAAATATAGCCGTTGTATGCTACTGAGCTAGCCGCAGCGTCTGTTTGTGGCAATGCGGCGGTAGTATTCCAAGCACCTACTGTACCGTTAGCATTGAGTGGAGCGTAGTAGACAGTGGCTATTTTTGAGCCACTACTGCCCAACCCGCCTATTTCATATACATAGCCATTGTATTCTGCAGAAGTGGCACTATCTATACCCTGTGGCAATGCGGCGGTAGTATTCCAAGCACCTACTGTACCGTTAGCATTGAGTGGAGCGTAGTAGACGGTGGATTGTCTTAAGCCGGTGCTATTATTAAAACCGCCCATTATATATACATAGCCATTGTATTCTGCAGAAGTGGCACTATCTATACCCTGTGGCAATGCGGCGGTAGTATTCCAAGCACCTACTGTACCGTTAGCATTGAGTGGAGCGTAGTAGACGGTGGATAAAGACGTAGAGGTGGCAGTATCATAACCACCTATTTCATATATGTAACCGTTATTGACCACGGGTTGCGAATAAATAATAGCCTGTGGCAAGGAAGTGGTTGTTTGCCAGCTGCCAACCGAGCCATCAGCATTGAGTGGAGCGTAGTAGACTGAAGCCTGTGCAACACCTGGCGCAGTCGATGACTCCCCGCCAATTTCATATATATATCCGTTATAGATGACAGATGATGAGTCAGCAGTAGCCTGTGGCAAGGAAGTGGTTGTTTGCCAGCTGCCAACCGAGCCATCAGCATTGAGTGGAGCGTAGTCAACTGAAGACAAATATGCATAGGTAGTACTATCGTAGCCGCCAACTTCATACACATAACCATTATAGGTAACAGATGACGATAGTCTTGTAGCCTGTGGCAAGGAAGTAGTTGATAGCCAATTGCCCAACGCCCCAAGAGCAGTAGCACTGGCTGTCATCGGGTAAATCAAGAAAGTTAATAGCACGAGCACCGCAGGGAAAACAGCAAACAGCGCCGTTCTAGTTTTGATCTTTGATTTTGCGACACGCCGTACAAACATTGCGTCTTGTTTCATTTCAGCCCTCTGTTTTTATGGAAATTACTTCTATATATTAAAGCATAAGTAGTGAGTCGGGGCTATAAATAAAAATGACCTCAAAATGCTAAGGCTATAATGCTTATGCTTGGTGCGCTTGACGCACTTTCATTCCAACACCTTTTGGAGTGGCTCAATTCAATGACAATATTTTACGATGGCGACTAAATAATTTTAATTATCCCGAGCAGCGCATCTTGCTTGTGCGTCGGTTCTCGGAACACAAACCCATCCCGCTTTTTGTCTACCCGGCCCTCATATTGGTGTAGTACAGCTTTGAGCTTGGTGGCGTCGTAAATAATCAGGATATCTATGCGCACAGCCTTACCGTGAACGCCGAGTGCGCTATGGTAGAAGCCATATGCAACATCCTTAAACAACTGCATTCGGGGACCGATTTTGCGACGGAAGCCAAATAGGTCTATGCGTTTGCCCTGGATGTTTTCATAACGATCGCCAGTGCGGTCTAGGTCGTAACGGTCAGTGCCGTCATGCTTGATAATTTCCACCAATTCATCAATAGTTTTGCCAGGGTGCTCGCTAGAGCCAATCCCGCGGGCAACAACCGTGCGGCCCATGAAGTATTTGCGAATCTCGTTGTCTACGATTTCGCCAATGACCTTGTAGTCAGGCTCATTCGTCACTTGGTATTGCGGGAGGTTGATAGTAATAATTTGCATCTCATCATTCCCCTTCAAAATATTTTGTATCCGCTTAAACATTGCCGGAACAGTGTTATCACCGACAAGATGGGGATGAAATGGTTTGAGTGATTCTTTGAGCGTATTCTGCCACCGTAAGATGCGTTCATGGTGGGCTGGGTCTTTGCCATTGGCCTGATCGCGCTCTGGTTGGGTGAGATTATGAATGATATCCTGGCGGCTTTTGTAGAGCAAGATGACTCGGTCGAACTGATCGTAATAATCCATGACGTTATCGGCTGACCCACAGACAACAGGGCAAGAAACGCTGCTCAGCAACTTGCTCATTACGTCTTGCTTCCAATACCATCCATATGTCCGATACCAGGATTCACTTCCATCGTGCACCACTTTGTCTACGTCACCAATTACTTTGCCTGTGGCATATTCCCGCCATTCGCACAGACTAGGCACGTTGTCGGTATCAAAGAAGTTAGCGCCGCCGTGTTGGCGAGCGTACTCAACAAGGACAGTTTTGCCGGTGCCGGGTGCGCCAGTGATAAGGACTTTCATTCTTTATATAATACTGCAAGCTTTCGAAGTTTGCCCCAGCAAATAAAACCAGATCGGATAGCCAAATGCTGTACTGACCTGTTTTATAGGAATTGCCTCATTTGGTGCAGAAGGTGGGTAAAAGTTTACACCTTATCTCTGATGAGATAGCGAGATGGAGAAAGATACTGGAGGTGCCGTATCAAGAATACTTACTCGGTAGGTAAGAGACGGGAGTTACACTAGCTTATGGTTGGACGTTTAATAATCTGGTCTACCTCGGGCTGGTCACTAACCAAGTTGGCCATAACTTTGTCTATGGCATACTCCACCGTCATGTAGTTAACAATGTCTGCTGGGACTTTTTCATGATAAATGTCCGTCTGCATGCCCCCGGGGAATATTTGGTAAGCCTCAATGCCAGTATCCTTAAGCTCCTCCCTCAGAGACTCAGTCATCCCTTTAATGGCAAACTTGGAAGAGACGTAAGCCGAAAGATCTGGCTTGCCGCCGAGCCCAGCCGTGGAGTTGACGTTGATGATTAGGCCGTTGCCCTGCTTTCTCATAACGGGTAGGACAGCCTTACAGCCATTAAAGTACCCGAAGAAGTTAACCCCAAACAAATGGTGCAATCTATCCAAATCGACCTCATCTAGGCTGCTGGGGGCGATTTGGATACCAGCGTTGTTTATCCATACGTCAATCTTGCCAAATTTGTCGATGGCTTGTTTAACTACTGCTTCGGTATCCTCAAACGAACTGGCATCGGCCACTTTGCAATCGGCGCCGATTTCATCAGCGGTCACCTTGAGCTCATCTTTATTAATATCGGTGATTACTACTCTGGCGCCTTCTTTAATAAATGCTTGGGCTAACGCCTTGCCGAAACCTTTACTGCCACCCGTAACAACTACTGTCTTTTCAGAAAAATTCATGAGCTAAGTATAGCAAACTAACAAAAAGACCTCAGGGTCACTGAGGACATAATGCTTATGGTTTGGTGCAGCATAGTTGACGCATTGCAAACATCATCTATCAGTGCTGTGAATGATTATAAACTAAGTTACTTGGTTAAAATGTTTGATTTATCAGAAAAACTACTCAGCAATAATTACTACTGAGGGAATAATCCGTTTTGTTGTCTCTCGGCTTCTTCTGCTTCAATTCTGGCAAAACGAGCAATGACTTCATCTACCCTTGAGTCTTGGTCTAATGGTCTATAGTCACCTAGATGCGATGGGGCACTCATAACTTGGGTAAACTCATCGCTATAACTTCATTCATTTCAGGATTCAATAGCCATAATTAATACGTGATGAAAATTCTCTACGCACAAACATGACCTGTACTTGTTCGCAGCCATCATTAGGGCCGGATATATCTGTAGTTAACTTCCAATCTCCTCCGCTATCTGTCCACCAATACTGAAACCCATTAGGCGAGGAGCTGCTCCAGTTAACACCGCAAGATCCGCCGTTAGCAAAACCAACTACAGCCGCGTTCCAACTTGATACTGGATAGGTGGCACCATTGAAGCTAGTAACATTTGCGTCGTCTCCCAAGCCAGTTACCTGAACGAATTGAAATGGCGTTATGTTATTGCTGCCGGTAGTGGTTACTGCCACGTTACCAGCAATAGTAAGACTGCTTCCTGGAGCAACCGTATCTATACCTACGTTTCCATTATTTAGAATAGTTAAGGCATTAGTATTGCCGCCATTGCCTACTTCAAGGCTAATTGCAGTGTCTGTTGCTGTATTGCCGGAAGTTGCCGAATTACCCTTTAAGTTCAGCTCATTATTGGCGTTTATGCCACCAACAATGGTTTGTCCACCAGCTTGTCCTGATTGTAGTGCGTATCCGGCAAGTGCTGGGTTACCCCAACTATACGCTTCATTCCAGTTGGAAATCGAACTACTTAACGGTATCTGATATCCAGCCGCTAGTGCAAGATTTTGCGTAGTCGAATTATAAGTCAAGCCTGTGGCTGTTGAACTTAAGAGGCCAGAAGGGCCTATCGGCCCAATAGCACCTTGGATACCCTGAGGACCTATACTGCCCCTCGGTCCCTGTAGACCAGTAGCACCAATACTACCATTAGCACCGTTTGTGCCATTAACTCCATTTGTTCCGTTTGTGCCGCTACTACCATTAGCTCCATTACTTCCGCTGTTGCCCGTAGCACCCTTAGGACCAGGAGGACCTACTTGTGTGACAGTTATTTGTCCACCGGTATTTGTCTGTAAACTAACGCAGACTATCTTGCCGTTAGCAAAAGTCAGTACCTGCCCGTTATTGCAAGAGTTGTTAATACCCGACATTGGGGCAGGGAAAGCGCCAGCTACTTGAGAATCATTGGATATCTGCTTGGCCAAAGAAGGACTTAAATTAGCAGCAGTAAGTCCTCCTTGAAGTAATTTTACTTGGTCGTTCAATTTAGAATTTACAGATTGTTGATGGAAATACAGTCCAATAAAGACTACTGTTACAAGAGTAAAGATAACCGAGATCGATTTGAAGATTTTTAACTCGCTACTCATGTAGCATTTTACCCTTTGTATTATCTTTCTTTTACCTCACCTTAAGCTGTCGATGCGCTACTGCTTGAATTGTCTCAAGCTACTTATAAACATCTCAAATAAAGCTTACGTTATATATTCTATTTTATATATTTTGTTGTGTCTACAAAATTTACTGCTTAATTTATCAACAAATTAAATAAACCTTGTTAGGTCTACTGTAATTACCTTAATCTAATAGAGCTTTGAGGCTCTAATGTTTGAATCTATACTGTTCCAAATTAGTTTGGGTCTAATTGGTGCAACATAGTTGACGCATTTCAAACATCAGCTATCAGTGCTGTGAACGATTATAAGCTAACTAACTTGGTTGAAATATTTAGCTTATCGCCCAACTTGCTTTAAAAACTAGCGTTAAGGACGATGGCTTCTGACCATATCCCGACCAATTTTACCTACAATACCAGCCTCGGCTACAATAGCTACTTTTTCTTTCAATCTTTCTTTTTTTACTCTGCTACTGTTTGCCCATTTTTTTATATACTCAGCATCTTGTTCTGAATGCTCAGCCACTATAGCGTCAGTTGCAGCTATGCATGCGATTAAGCCATTGCCGGTCTTTTTAAATTGCTTACCACTTCTTGTTGCGTGAAACCCAACTGTTTCTAGAACAGCACTTCTATGTCCTTCGGCTCTTAAAATAGTTGGAACACGTACAGCAGAGTCGTGGGTAGTAACAGAGCCTTCATCTGGCTTATCGTACCAATCTTCAGGAACATCAGGGAATTCTTTTGCCATAAACTCTAAAGCAGCCCCCGTGAACAGAGCCTTTTTATTTCCAGTAAATAGGACACGAAGTTTATGTCCTATTTCCATTGCACTTAGACAGGTATAGCCGACCCCCCTAACAGTTATGCGACTGTCTTCGCTGAGGTGGTCTTCACTCGCAAGAATATCTTCATGCGTTGAACCAATTCCATATTGCTTGCCTAGGGCAACAATTGCGGTGACATCTGGAGGAATATCTAGTACTGAGCGAATCACTTCAAGGCTATCTGGCATAAATCAATTATTCAATATTTCGCTATGTATGTCTATGGTGCAGCAGGTGGGTAAAAGTTTACACCTTATCAGGGATGAGATAGCTCGGTGGAGGAGAATATTAGAGAAGCCGTATCAAGAATACTTGCTTAGTCGGTAAGAAGTGGGAGTTACACCTTATTACTAATAAAACGTGTTTCATAAAATAATCTTAATGTCCTTGTGAGATTTTATTTAAGTAACTATGCTTAAGGTAAGTACTAGAAAGGACAGACATGGAATCAAATACAGAGACCCCCTCTTCCGAGAACAACCCAACTTCAGCAGAGCAGCAGCCAACACCAGAAATCACTAGTCAGGATAGCGGGCATCAGAACACCGAACCAGAGCAGCCAAAGCGAGGCAATAAAAAAAAACTTCTGTTCGGTATTAGTGTATTGGTAGTTTTAGTTGCGCTCTCTTCAGCATTAGCATATCTGCATTTCTATAAGACGAGGGCGAAAACTATTCCAAACGTATCTGCCACAGCCTCGACCAAGAAAGCGGAATCGTCAAAACAGTCCACTGCGCCGGCAAAGCCAGCGCCTTCGTATGCGAGTGCTTTGGTTTTTGAGTCAGCAAATACTACCCCCAAATCGGAAACCTCTATTGTTGGACTCGACGGTACCGATGTAGCCAGCTACTCATCCGCCACAACGGGTAGCACATACGACCCCGGTGATTTCTCTCAAAGTAACCTCCAGATGCTTGGAGGGAGTACATTCATAACGTCAGATAAAACATTTGGCAGCTACTCCATGGTTACCTCTGGTGGGAAAAGTCAGCCAGTAGCCGCTTCACTGGTTCCACTTCTCTCGGCCAACACGCGCGTAAACTCTCCATCTGCGCTCTCCGAAAGTATAACTATCGGCACCAATCAGCTCATTGGGTTAGAAACGCCACTCAACTCACTCAATAGCAAGCTGGTGAAGATTAATTTAACGACGGGCAATATAACCGACTTACTGTCTATTAATTTCGCGGCACCGCATACCGGTTATCAACCTGGCGAGCTCTTAGCGACATCTAGAGACGGAGCAATTGCGTACCTACTTACTAACAGCGCAAAACTAAACTCAACTACGGTTCCAAATACTGCATTAGTGACGGTCGATTTAGCGACTGGCAAATTCACTACCAAACAGCTACCGTCGTCATTCCCAACTACAAACATACGTGATATGGCAATAAGCAACGACGGCAAACTAGTTGCGTACACGATTTATGGGGCGAGTAGCGGTAATTATGCAAAGTATGTTACTCATATTTATGACGTACAGACAGGCAAAGATACTATTGTGCCAACTGAGGGTCTGGTTGTGTCGGACGGATCTTTTTCGATGCGCTTCTCGCCCGACAATGCCTACCTGTCTATAGTTGGGAACTATGGGCCAGATATGCATAAGGCCGGCATGGAGTTACAGATAATCTCAATGTCCACCAAGAACGTAATTCATCAGATAGATTCACAAAACGCGCAACAAATCATTACAGGCTACGGGTGGGCCGGAGATCATACAATGATTTACTCAACAAACAGCTCCAGCACCGGCATTTACGCTCCAACGCAAGCGAAATATTACAGCTTAGACGCCTCCACTGGCAAGACTTTTATTTTTCCTCAGTCCGGTACCGCACAATTGGTAGACATTCTCAACTATCAACAAAGCCAATGACACCCGCTCAACGAAAAGACCTCAGGGCTACTGAGGTCATAGTGCTTATGGTTGGTGCAGCAGGTGGGTAAAAGTTTACACCTTATCTCTAGTGAAATCACCCGATGGAGGAAGATATTGGAGGAACCGTATGAGGAGTATTTGCTCAGTACGTAAGAGGTGGGAGTTACACAATAGTAGATCAGGTGAGTAAGATACGCTGGTCTAGGATGATTATAACGGATATAACAGCGTACCATTCATTCATACGGAGGGGAGCGATGTTATAAACTGTGTCTATGAACTTCAAGCCTCATATTCTTAAACATCGTCATGAAGAACGTAAGCAATTCTCAGAGCAGCTCGATAAGGCACGAGAGCTCCAGCAAGCTATAAGCCGCAAGCGTCAAAACACTGAAAGACCCCTTGCGATAGAAGCAGAAGAGCTACAGCATCTTGGCAATATACTACGAATAGCAGAGCTTAATGGGGCAAAAAATCAGACATTTCGGCAGTCTATCCAAGAGCTAGAAGACAGAAACAAGAAGCTCGAAGCAGAAATAAAAGAGTACTCGGGCTATATGGAGGCCAGCCAGGGTGAACTTGAGTCGCTTATCCTGCAACTCGAGCACATATCTCGAGGAAGAGCAAAAAGAACTGCCATACGTCAACTGCTGACTACAATCATTATCTCGGTTGTATTGCTAACCCTCTCTTGGGTCGCCCAACACTATAATCCCAATTTGGGTAAAAACGTTTCAAGCAACTACTATTCAACTATAGCAACCATTGCACCGATCTTTTATGTCGCAGCCTTCGTTGAGGCAGGAATATACAGGAAAGAATATATCTCTGAGATAACTAGAATTAGTGATGCTGTCACATTGTCTGTGCCCGCATACCTGATTGAGATATTCAGCCTGCCGGTACTAACATCACTATTTAAATCATCAACGTTCATCCTCACAGCAACATACATGCTGTCTATTTATCTTCTGGTCAATAGCATACTAACCTCATACCTCACCGGACTCGAAATAGCAGCAAATAAGCAGATAAGGCAGCATCGGGAGACTACATAGCCCATCAACAGATTAATCAGCGATGCTTGATGTGCAATTATGTCGCACAATGTATGTTGTACGTCAGGTCATAACAGAGGTAGAGGCTAATTTACCCCTACCGTTACCCGTGTCAAGGGCCTCACCTTAGTCGTATTACCCCTGTTAAAGACAATACTAGGACATAATGTGAATATTATTGTATTTTATAATTCTAGTGTGTTATTCCATGGAATCGTACCAGGTTTGTAGTAAGCTTTGTTCTCCACAATATACACGCCGATATCATGCTTATCACGCATTGTGCGATATTTTTTGTCCAGTTCGGCGTATTCCTCGCTCCGTATACCCTTATAGGGCTCCTGCTCATAGTTTGGCAATACTCCAAGCTCTTCCTCTAAGTGAGTCTGCTTTTCATGCATGGCCTCTCGTTGTTTACTATATTTGGCGTGCAACCTCGCTATAGTTGTTGCCTTTTGTTGGTCGGTTAGACTTTTACTCTGCAGAAGTTTAATCTTTTCCTCGAGCTCATGTATGCGCAAATTCACTACCCGGTCAATGAAATCCTCATAGCTGCGTGTTGCCACCTGCTTTTTCTGGTACCCCTCAGAATTTCGCAACTGCTCTTCTGTATACACCGCCCCCTGATGCTCGCATTATTTATTGCTCGAGCGATTAGTACGCCCGCAACTATAATCGCCAATATTATCCAAATCAAACTCACAACTCCTTACTACAAGTGCCCTCTATAGTAATCCGGCTGAGGAAGCACTCATATTAATTTGCGCCCAACACCGACTGTAGGGACAATGGCCCCATTTGTCCAGTCTCTGCCTAGGGCCCTATAATGGAGCTATGACCCTCAAGCAACGCATTGTACTCAAAGAAATGGTTGAAAATGGTGGAACCGTAGCATCTGCTATGCGCAAGGCGGGTTACTCCTCTGCTATGATCAAGAACCCTCAGAAGGTCGTCAGATCAAAAGGTTTTGCTTCTGTGCTAGAGTCTATGGGAATCACACACGAAAGGCTCGCTAGGGTGCTCTCTGAAGGCCTAGAGGCTACTAAGGTGGTTACCCTACATACAGATGATGGAAAAAACATTACGGCAGTACTGCCAGACCATATGGTACGCCATAAGTACCTTGAGACAGGCATAAGACTCATACAGCTCGATAGCAGCACGGCAGATTACGACCATTATCACCGTCTCACCGCAGAACAGAAGGAGATGTATAGCATATAGTGCAGTTGCCTTTGTAGCCATAAGGGTCTATACTGGGCGCACAATTTAATCGAAGTACAAGTCCCAATATAGGCGCGTTGGCTCTATATTGGGGCTTTTGTCGTAAACGGGCGCTTTACGATCTTCATACACGTGGAGATAGTAAGAGGTGTTCAGCAAGTTAGACGATAGGCAGCCAACATGGGGCAAGCCTCGCAGGGTCAAATTGGATCCTGACGTTAAAAGAAAGCTAGAAGACGAAGCAATGGCATTCGCCGAGCTCATATATGACATGTACAAGGAAGACCTAGAGACTGGTAGAATAATAAACGGACAAAACTATGCAGATCAGAGTAAAAACGAGCAGCTTTATTAAAGATAGCGGGGGTTTCTGCTGGCTACAATCTGCTAGCCTTGTCCCAGAAACCTCCACTACGCTTAGTAAGGGTTACCTATGGCGGCCGAAGTTCTAGCGATTACTACTTGCCGAGTTTCAAGCGTTGAGCAGCTCCAAAATAACAGCCTCAATCGACAAGAACAAGCGGTAGTCGCGGCCGCAAAAGAGCTTGGAGCCGTAATACCAAGTGATGGCCAGTGGTCTGGCAGTGTATCTAGCAAAGCCGGTACCAATATCAACCGCAAAGACCTTGCCGAGATGCTTGAGTACTGCCGTAAGCATAAAGCAGTAAAGTACCTTATTGTTGATGAAGTAGACAGGTTTATGCGTAGCGTCAAAGAGCTATTCTACTTTGAAGTAGAGTTTGAAAAACTAGGCGTAAAGGTATGGTATGCAACTCAGCCAGATTTAAACAACGATGATCACACCGCAAAATTACTCAAAGCCATTGAAGTTTTTAAAGCAGAGGGCACAAATGTAGAGCGGCAGACAAAGTCAATCAAAGGCCAGACTGCTGCACTTCTAACGGGTCGCTATCCTTTCGCCCCAAAGCCAGGCTACAAACGAGGTTATGAGCGGGGCATACCTGAGATCCACCCGACCCGCGGGCCGGCATTACGTAAAGTCCTGATAGACATTGCCTCGCATCGGCTTACCCCCGCCAAAGGTCTTGTCGAGCTTAATCGCAGCGACTTCACAAAGGGCCATGCGCCATACAAGATGGACAAGTTCCGAAATATAGTTGCTGATCCCTTCTACGCCGGCATCGTAGAGATAAACAAGCAAGTCAATGTACGCAATGAAAACGGCCTGCACGAACCCCTCATCACCAAGGAGCAGCACCTTGAGCTACTCAAAATAATGAGCACCAAACAGAAAACCCAAGCAGGGCCTAACAAAAGCGGCAATCCCGAATTTCCGTGCAACGCCATTACCTGCTGCGAGCTGTGTCTTGATAATAAAAGATGCAAGTACGTAGGTTTCAACCTTACTAACGGCAAGCCCAACTCAACAACCATATACAAACGGTACCGTTGCCGTTCCTGTAACAGGTATATTACCCGCGACGATCTACATAATGGCGTTGAACAACAATTCAAGAATAACCCTGTCACATCGGTAGCACGAGACGAGCTGCTAAAAGCGCTTAACGTCGTCTGGAAGCGTAACGAAGGGCAAGCAGAACAAGAAGCAAACAGGCTCAAGCATCAGCTGGAAGGCGTCAGACAGGCTATCGGCCAACAGGTAGAGGCCGCTACTGATCCCGCAAACATCACCATACGAACTGAGATACTTGCAGCTATTACCAAAAAGAAAAACGACGCCGAAGCACTTGAAGACAAGCTTGAACAGCTACAACGCGCCTCAGACGATGACCAAGAACGATTCTTGCGTTACGCATACGCCCTCATAGAAAACATAGGGCCCAAGTTCCTTGACCCGTCAACTTCCAAGGAAAACAGAGTGAGGTGTAAACAATTGATCTTTCCGGCTGGATTTTACGTAGACGCCAAGAATAAAGTTTACACCCCCGAAAAGAGCATACTTATCACCTTACTCCCAAACAAAAAGAGCACCGAAGTGCTCGATTTTTCCCATTTGGTGCAGCAGTCTTGCTAACCTGCTAACGTCCGCGGCAGCCGAGCTTGAGGGTGATGTAGTGCTTGCAGAACTAGCAGAGGCACTACAGTTACCCAGCGATTTATTGGCTGTATAAGGAATAACGGCGTTAGCACTCGTCCTTTTTACCGTCGGTACCGTCGGAACTGTCGGTAGTTTTACGAA